>JBPCKC010000023.1:0-3295 GCA_051004675.1 Solirubrobacterales bacterium | reverse complement strand
TGGGGGCGCCTGGAAGCGAGCCGGGCGTGGCCGGCGAGCGAAGCCCGTAGTCGTGACTACGGGCGAGTCTCGACGGGCGCGATCCGGCGACGCTGCCCAGGCGTCATCCGCGTGCGTGAAGTCGTGGCATTGCTCATCTAGTAGCGGACCGACGCCAGGTAGAGGCCGTGCGGACGGGCGGTCTCGCCGCCGCGCTCGCGCGGTGCGCCCTCCAGAAGCTCTCTGAAGCCCTCCGGGCCTCGTTTGCCCGCGGCCACCTCCAGCATCGTCCCCACCAGGATGCGGACCATGTTGCGCATGAACGCGTCGGCCTCGATCCACAGCTCGAGGACGCCCAGCGGGCCGATCCCGGGGCCCTCGAGCCACTCACAGCGAAGGATGTCGCGCTCGAAGCGCACGTGCTCGGTCTGGGTCGGAGTAAAGGCGGTGAAGTCGTGCGTGCCCACGAGCGCGGTGGCGCAGCGCTCGAGCGCTTTGCGGTCCAGCGGATAGGGCCACCACAACGCCCGGCCGGCCTCGAACGGGCTCTGGGCCCGTCCCGGAAGGACCCGGTAGCAGTAGGTGCGCGACCGGGCGTCGCGGCGGGCGTCGAAACCGCTCGGAACCTCCGCGGCGGACAGGATCACGATCTCCGGCGGGATCACCGCGTCGAGCGCCCGCCGCAGGTCCAGCCGCGGCTCCTCGTCGAGCTCGAGGCTCGCGACCTGCCCCCACGCGTGGACGCCGGCATCCGTGCGCCCGGCGACGGTGAGCGCGGCCGGCAGCCCGATGCGCTCGAGCCCGGCCTCGATCTCGCCCTGGATCGTCCGCGGGCCGGGCTGGGCGGCCCACCCGGCGAACGGGCCTCCGTCGTAGGCGATGTCGAGGCGGTAGGTGCTCAGACGAGCTCGATGAAGACCATCTCGGTCGAGTCCGAGCGGCGCGGGCCGAGCTTCACGATCCTGGTGTAGCCGCCGGGGCGGTCGGCGTAGCGGGGCGCGACCTCCTCGAAGAGCTTGTGGACGATGAACTTGTCCTGCCCCAGCTCCGCCAGCGCCTGGCGGCGCGCGTGGAGGTCGCCGCGCTTGGCGAGCGTGATCAGCTTCTCCAGCTTGGGCTTTACGGCCTTCGCCTTCGCCTGGCTCGTCTTGATCCGCTCGTGCTGGATCACGTCGCGCGAGAGGTTGCGCAGCAGCGACCGGCGGTGGGCCGTGTCGCGGCTTAGCTTGTGGCGTTGCTTGGAGTGGCGCATCGTCGGGGCTCCGGGCTTTCGATAGCCCGTCAGGAAAGCTACTCGTCGCGGAGCGAGAGCCCCAGGGCGACGAGCGACTCTTTGACCTCTTCGGTCGAGCGCTTGCCGAAGTTCGGGATCGCGTTCAGCTCCGACTCCGAGCGCTGGACGAGGTCGCCCACCGTCTGGACGCCGGCGCGCTTGAGGCAGTTGTAGGCGCGGACGCCGATCTCGAGCTCCTCGATCAGGCGGTCGTCGCCCTCGACCGCGGGGCCCGCGGCCGCCAGCCCGGCCACCTCGGGCATGCCGATCGCGTCGCGCGCGGTCAGCTCCTCGACCCGGTCGGCGTCGGTGAAGATCGCCAGGCTCTTGATCAGGAGCTCGGCCGCCTCGCGCAGCGCGCTCGCGGGCTCGATCGAGCCGTCGGTCTCGATCTCCAGCGAGAGCTTGTCGAAGTCGGTTCGCTGCCCGACTCGGGCGGAGTCCACCGAGTAGGCGGTGCGGCGGATCGGGGAGAAGATCGAGTCGATGGGGATCACGCCGATCGCCTGGTCCTCGGTCTTGTTGTCCTCGGCGGGCGAGTAGCCGCGGCCGCGGCCGATCGTGAGGTACATCTCGAGCTTCGTCTTCTTCTCGAGCGTCGCGATCGGGGCCTCGGGGTTGAGGATCTCGACGCCCGCGGGCAGGTCGATGCTCTTGGCCGTCACCTCGCCGGGGCCGGTGGCCACCAGCGGCGCCTCGACCTCGTCGGCGTCGGTGTGCATGCGCACCACGACGTCTTTCAGGTTGAGCACGATGTCGGTGACGTCCTCCTTCACGCCCGGGACCGAGGAGAACTCGTGCGCCACGCCCTCGATGCGAACGCTCGTGATCGCCGCGCCCCCCAAGGAGGAGAGCAGCACGCGACGCAGGCTGTTGCCGAACGTGTAGCCGAAGCCCTTGTCGAGGGGCTCGATGGTGAACGTCCCCTTCGCGTCGGCGACGTCCTCCTTGGAGATCTTGGGGATCTGGAACTCGGGCAGCGTGGTCATTTACTTTCCTCTCGGTCGCGGAAGTGCTTGGGCCCTACTTGGAGTAGAGCTCGACGATGAGCTGCTCCTCCACCGGCGTCGCGATCTCCGCGCGCTCGGGGAGGCGAAGCACCTTCGCCGTCAGTGCGTCGTGATCGGCCTGAAGCCACGGCGGCACGGCGGCGGTCAGCTCGGTAGCCCCGCGCACCGCATCGGTGGCTGGGGATTCCGGCTTGATCGTGATCACGTCGTCGGGTCGAAGCTGGTAGCTGGGGATGTCCACACGGCGGCCGTTGATCAGCCAGTGGCCGTGCCCGATCAGCTGCCGCGCCTGGCGCCGCGAGGCGGCGAAGCCGAGGCGTACGAGGACGTTGTCGAAGCGGCGCTCGAGCAGCCGCAGGAGGTTGTCGCCCGTGACCCCGTCCTGGCGCGAGGCCTTGACGTAGTAGGAGCGGAACTGCTTCTCGAGCAGCTGGTAGAAGCGGCGCGCCTTCTGCTTCTCGCGAAGCTGGTTGCGGTACTCCGACGCGCGTACCCGGCCGCGCCCGTGCTCTCCGGGCGGGTAGGAACGGCGCTCGACGCCGCACTTCTCCGTGAAGCAGCGCTCGCCCTTCAAGAACAGCTTCTGGCCCTCGCGGCGGCACTGCTTGCACTGGGGTGGGGTATCACGAGCCACTAGACACGCCTCCGTTCGCACGGTCGTACTTGGCCGAGCGAAAACCAAGCGTGTCAAGGACGCAGGCCGCAGCCTTTGCTGGTTGCAAAGGCAAGGCCGAGGACGCAGACAGGCGCAGGTTTGCAGCCGGTCCAAGTGCGGGCGTGTGGGCGGAGGCAGTCACTTAAACGCGCCTCCGCTTCTTCAGGCGAACGCCGTTGTGGGCCTGGGGAGTGACGTCCTTGACTCCGGTGACGTTGAGGCCGGCGGCCTGGAGCGCCCGGATCGCGGTCTCACGGCCGGAGCCGGCGCCCTTGGCTAGCACCTCTACCCGCTCCATCCCGTGCTCGAGACCCTTGCGGGCGGCGTTGTCGGCGGTGACCTGGGCGGCGAACGGGGTCGACTTGCGCGAGCCCTTGA
>JBPCKC010000022.1:0-33960 GCA_051004675.1 Solirubrobacterales bacterium | reverse complement strand
TCCGTGGGCGAGAAGGGTGATAAAGAGCACAGACCCGGGACAGCCCGCTCTCGCCCCCCCCCCCCACCCCCACCCCCCAGCGCCGCTCGCCCGTCTTGTAGTCGATCAGCTCGTACCCGCCGTCGGGGGTGCGATCGACGCGGTCCACCCGGCCCCGGAGCTGATGCGGGCCGATACGGAAATTGAAGCTGCGCTCGAGCCAGACGGGGCTCGACTCCGAGCGCAGATGCCGCTCGTGGTAGCGGGTGAGGGCGGCCACGGCGCGGTCCCGGTACTGAAGCTCGTCATCGGAGGAGCCGAAGCCGGTGCGCCGCCAGCCCGCCTCGAACAGGGAGAGCAGCCGGTTGAGGTCGCCCGTGGGCTGCGACTCTCCGGCGAGCGCGGCGTCGCCCGCCAGCCCGGACTCGGAGGCCCGCATCTCCTCGGAGTGGAAGCGGTCCAGCACCTGGTGGATGAGGATCCCAAAGCGCTGGTTGATGGTGGGCTCCTGGGGGATCGCAAAGACCCGGGCGAACTTGTAGCGAAGGGGGCAGATCCGGTAGAGGTCGATGTCGGACGCCGACAGCGCCAGCCCGTCGTCCTTGCGGGGGATGAACTGGTCGAGCGACGGTTCGTGGCGGCTCTTGGCGCTGGCCAGACGGTCCTCGCGCCCCTGCTCCTCGCCCAGCATGTACTCGTCTAGCGCCGAGGCCTCCAGCACCGCACGCTGCTCTGGCGTGGCAACGCGCGCGAGGAGGTCGTTCACGTCGCCGAGGGCCTGTTTGGCCGACTCCTGGCCGGGGTGCTGCACCAGGGCGGCGAGCTTGAGCAGCTCGAGGAACCGAGCGACCGCCCGGTTCACGTCGTCCGCGGTGTCGAGGCGCATCTCCGAGATCGCCGAGCCGGCCCGCCACGATGCCTCGAGCACCTCGTCGCGCACCATTCGGTAGGTGGAGTGAAGGCCCTCGGCGGGGCCGAAGAGCTCCTCGGCGTGGACGATCTCCTCCCCGTCGAGCGCCACGCGGACCGCTTCGAAGAGCGGCGAGGGGTGGACCGGGGTGTCGCCGATGGTCTGCGACCACGACAAGACCAGTCCGGCCGTCGCGCGCGTCATCGAGGTGTAGGCCAGGCGCGAGCGCCTCCTCGCCACCAGTGCCTCGCCGGCCTCCGGCAGCTCATCGCCGGTCAGCGACGGCGGCACCCACTCGTCCTCGGCGGCATGGCCGTCGATCGCCCCGAGATGGAGGCCCAGGACATAGACGTGGTCGAACTCCAGGCCCTTCACCTGCTCGGGCTCGGCGACCAGCACCGCGCCCGCCGCCGGCTCGTCCCCCTCCTCCGCGCCCAGCTCGCCCGCGTCGGCGACGGCCGTGACGTGACGGATGAAGTCGCGGGTCGAGCCCTGCGGCTGGCGGCGGGACCACGCGGCCGCCAGGTCCGCAAGCCGGGAGAGGTTCACCAGCCGCTCGGCCGTTTCGGGGCTGGCCGCGAACAGGCGGTGCCGGCGCAGGCCGATCCGCTCGATCAGGCGCCGCACGAAGACGTCTGCGCGGCGATCCTCGAGCGCCGCGGACGCCCCTCCGTAAAGGCGCAGGAAGGAATGGATCCTGTCCCGGGCCTCCGGCGGGAGCTGCGGGCTCTCGATCGCAGCCTGAAGGGCGGAGATCATGTCCAGCTTGCGCCGGCGGGCGATCGTGGTGACCCTCGCGAGATCCACCGAGCGCAGCTCCACTGGGGGACGGGTGAGCGCACGCACGACGGCGGCCGAGTCGCCGGGGTTGGCGAGCATTCGCAGCCAGGCCAGCGCATCGCGGACCTCGCGGCGCTGGAAGAACGCGGCACCGCCGGCGTACCGGAACGGGATGTTCCGCTCCTCGAGCGCCGCGCCGAGCAGCCGACCCTCCCGCCAGCCGGCCGCGGCGATCAGACAGATCCGCTCCGGCGGCACATCCCCGCCCAGGAGGTCCTCGACCTCCCGGGCCGCCGCCTGAGCCTGGGCCCGCTCGGTGGCGCAGCGCCAGAAGCGGACCTCGTCGCCGGCCGCGGCGGTCCCCACCGGCTCGGAGCCTCCGGCCACGGCGGCGGCCGAGGCGATCGCCGGGCCGAAGCGAACGGCCGGCTCGAGCTCGATCTCCCGCGCGTCGGGGTACCGCTCGGCGAACCAGGCGACGGTGGCCTCGCCCGCGCAGCGGAAGCGCCGGACCCCCTGGCGGGGATCGCACGCGCACACAGGCCCGCCCTTGGCGGCAAGCGCCGCGAGCAGCTCACGGTGCGCCGGCCCGGCGTCCTCGAGCTCGTCCGCCATCACGGCGTCGAAGCGGCCGGAGATTGCCTCGAGCGCGTCCGGTCGCTCGCGCAGCAGGCGGGCCAGCTCCAGGGGGAGATCGCCCTCGTCGAGGCTGCCGTTGGCGCGCAGGATCTCGTCGTGGCGGGCGAAGAACTCAGCGAACTCGGCCTCGCGGCGCGCGCGCTCGCGGGCGGGCACCCCGTTCGCCGCCTCCACCTCCGCCTCGGCCCACAGCCGCAGCCGGCGCGGCGTCACGCCCTCGGCCTTCAACAGGTCGATACGGCGCAGCAGCCGGGCGAGGAGCCCCGACGGGTTCCCACGGATCTCGTGCAGGCGAAGGGGCAGCTCGTCGAGCCGGTCGAGCAGGATCGCGAGGCGGTCGGGCAGCCCGACGGTGGCGAAGAACGGGTCGAGCCCGGCCTCCATCGCGTGCGTGCGCAGCAGCCGCTCGGCCACGTCGCGGTATGTCCCTACCCACAGCTCGGTGTAGGGGCGCTCGAGCAGAGACTCGCAGCGCTCCAGCAGGTGCGCCGCCCCCGCGCGCGAGCGGGCGAGGACCAGGATGCGATCGGCGGCCATCCCGCCGGCCACGAGGGACGGCAGCCGCCGTGCGAGCGCCTCGCTGCGCCCTGTGCCGGCGGCGCCGAGGACGAGCATGGGGCCGTCGCGGTGTTCGGCGACGAGCCGCTGCGCGTCGGTGGCTCCTTCCATTGGGGACCAACGCTAGATGGTCGAGTCCGGATCCGGTGTGCGGAGGCTCGGGATCGGCCATCTCGGCGGGCTAACCTGAGCGCGATGTGGGATGACTCGCTAGCCGCCTGCCGGCGCATGGTCGAGGCGCAGCGCGAGCTCTTCGCGTCGAACGCCACGATCGCCGGGCGCACCCGCTACGACGGGTACGGGGAGGGAGGCGACCACACGCTTGTGATCGATCGCCAGGCGGAGGACATCGTGTTCGCGGAGCTCGAGGGCCTGCACGAAGCCGGAAGCGAGTTCACGGCGATCTCCGAGGAGCGCGGCGTGGTGACCTTCGGCAACGCGGGCGAGATGCGCGTCGTGATCGATCCGATCGACGGGTCGCTGAACGCCCGGCGGACGATACCCGCGCACTCGCTCAGCATCGCGATCGCCGCGGGACCGGCGATGGCGGATGTGGAGTTCGCGTACGTCTACGACTTCGGCGCGGGCGAGGAGTTCACCGCCAGGCGCGGCGGCGGCGCCCTGCTCGACGGCTCGGCGCTCGAGGCGCGCGGGCCGGGCCACGGCCTGGAGATAGTCGGGCTGGAGGGCGCGAAGCCCGAGCGGATGGCTCCCGTCCTGCACGAGCTCGAGGGCAAGGCGTTTCGCATCCGGGCGGTCGGCTCGATCGCGATCACCCTCTGCTGGGTCGCCTGCGGGCGCCTCGACGGCATGCTCACGGGGCGCGCGTGCCGCTCGGTGGACGCCGCTGCCGCTCAGCTCGTCGCGCGCGAGGCGGGCGCCCTGGTGGAGTTCCCGGGCTTCGAGCTCTCCGCGGCGCCCCTCGACCTGGAGGCGCGCTACCACCTCGCAGGTGCTCTCGACGAGGAGATGCTCGCCACGCTTCGCGAGGCCCAGACCGCGGCCGAGCCCGCGCCCGATCCCTCATGAGCGGGTCGCTGGTCGATTGGAGGCTGGCCGCGGGCGTCGCGCGCCGGGTCGGTGGCGCCGGCGATGCGGACGTTCGCGCCCGTCCGTTTGGCCTCGAGCCCGAGGCTCTGGGCGCGACCTGCGCCGAAGCCGAGCGCCTCATCCGCGCGTACTCGCTTCTCGATCCAGAGTCCAGGCTCCCGGTGCCGGAGGCGGTCGGCAGGGCCGAGTGGTCGCGAGGAGCGCTCTCCACTCTGCGCGGGCTGGCCGACGAGCTCCAGCGCGAGCACGCGGTCGAGATCAACCTCCCCGGGCCGCTCGGCGGCATCGCGCGTTCGGTCGTCGGCGCCGCGACCGGCACGGAGGTGGGGATCGCCGCGGGGTACGCGGCAAGGCGGGTGCTGGGCCAATACGACGTGACGATCGCCGGGCCGGAGCGGCCCGCTCGCCTGCTCTTCGTGGCGCCCAACCTGACCGCGAGCGCCGCGCAGCTGGAGGTGGACTTCGACGCGTTCCTGCGCTGGGTGGCCCTTCACGAGACGACCCACGCGATCCAGTTCGCCGAGGCGCCGTGGCTTCGCGGCCACCTCGGCGGGCTCATCCGCTCGCTGATCGCCGGGGCGACGCAGGGGCTCGGGCTCTCGGACCTGCTGCGCCGGCTGGCGTCGAACCCGAGGGGCACCCTCTCTACCCTTCTACGCGGGGACTTGGCGCAGGCGATCGCCGGACCCGAGCAGGCGCCGACCCTCGACCGGATCCAGGCCGCGATGACGGTGATCGAAGGGCACGCGGAGCACGTGATGGACGCGGCGGCGGCCGATTTCGTGCCGGACGTCGAGGTGCTGCGGGACCGCCTCTCCACGCGCCGCGCCTCGCGCGGGCCGCTCGAGACGATCGCCGCCCGCCTGCTCGGCCTGGATCTGAAGCTCCGCCAGTACGAGCTGGGCAAGTCGTTCTGCGACGCCGTCGTCGCGGACAGCGGGATCGCCACCCTCAACCGGGTCTGGAGCGGCCCCGATGCGATCCCCTCGACCGACGAACTGGCGTGCCCGGAGGCGTGGCTCGAGCGCATCGCCACGAGCGAGTCCGTGCCCTGGGCGGCAACGACTCCGTAACCACCCCGAGAAGCATGTGTAAGAACATATGTTCGGGGTAGTTGATACTCTGAGACATAGTTAGAAGTAATGACATTAGAAACAAAGCACCTAAGAATCAGGAGTTGAGGAAAAGAATGGCTACGAGCACAACCAAGACCACCAAGGCCCAGAACAGCACGACCGCGAAGTCGGCGACTACGACGACCAAGCGCAGCAACACCGCCCAGGTCCGTGAGGGCCTGACGAAGGCCCGTAACGGCGCCACGGACTACGTCCGTCAGGGCACCGAGCGCGCGGTCAACGTTCCCGTGGGCGCGGCCCTGACGGCCGCCGACCGGGTCAACGAGATCGTCGAGCCCCTCACCACCACCGAGGGCCGCGAGAAGGAGCTCAAGAGCATCCGGACTCGCGTGGAGCGCGAGCTCAACAAGTACGAGCGTCGTGGCGGCACCGCCCGCCGCAAGGCCACGCAGCGTGCCCGCCAGACCCGTAACCGGGTCGAGCGCGAGCTGAAGCAGCGTCGCCGCTCCGTCGAGACCCAGGTCAGGCGGACCCGCAAGGACGCGGAGGTCACGCTCAAGCAGAACCGCAGGAAGGCGGAGACCGGGCTGAAGAAGGCTCGGACCACCGTCGAGGAGAGCGTTTCCGCGCTGGGCTAAGCGCGCTTCGCCCGGGCCGGCCTCCGGTTGGAGAGGTTGGTCGCCCCGGAGAAGCTGTCCGCACACATACCTCGCGGGCAGAACAGCAACCTCTCCTCCCCGACCGGCGGGCCCTCGTGGCCCGCCGGTCTCTTTTCTTCCCGGGCTCGCCGTAGAATGGCCCCGATGCCCCTCCCCTCCCCTATGCCCCTCCCCTCGCAGGACCAGGTCAACGATGCCCTGCGCGCGGTCATCGACCCCGAGCTGCGGCGTTCGATCGTGGACCTCGGCATGGTGCGCTCGATCGACGTCGGCGAGTCGGGGCACGTGGACGTCGTCGTTTCCCTCACCACCTCGGGCTGCCCGATCCGATCGCACTTCGAGACCGCCGTCGCCAAGAACGTGGGGGCGCTCGAGGGCGTCACCGGCGTCGGCGTCGACTTCGACGTCCTCTCCGACTCGGAGAAGGGCCGCCTGCAGCAGGCGCTGGGCCGGGGTCGCCTGCCCGAGGGCGCGCTCGCCCAGGTGAAGAACGTGATCTGCGTGGCATCCGGCAAGGGCGGAGTCGGCAAGTCGACCATGACCGCCAACCTGGCCGCGGCGCTCGCCGCGGACGGCCGGTCGGCCGGCGCGCTCGACGCCGACGTCTACGGCTACTCGATCCCGCGCATGCTGGGCGTCAACCACAAGCCGGATGTCAACGGCCAGCGGAAGATCCTGCCGCTGGAGGGCCCAGCCGGCGTGAAGGTGATGTCGATCGGGTTCTTCGTCGAGGAGAACGCGGCGGTCGTCTGGCGCGGGCCCATGCTCCACAAGGCGATCCAGCAGTTCCTCGCGGACGTGGATTGGGGGGAGCTCGACTACCTACTGCTCGACCTCCCGCCGGGCACGGGGGACGTATCGATGACGCTCGCCCAGCTCCTGCCCCAGGCACGAATCCTGATCGTCACGACGCCGCAGCCCGCTGCCCAGTCGGTTGCGCGCCGCGCCGCCGAGATGGCGGGCAAGGTGGACCTCGAGCTGCTCGGCGTGATCGAGAACATGGCCGGCTTCACCACGCCCGACGGGCAACGGTTCACGATCTTCGGCGAGGGCGGCGGCCAGCTCCTCGCCGATGAGCTCGACGTTCCCCTGCTCGGCAAGGTCCCGCTCTCGGAGGAGCTCCGCACCCACGCGGACTCGGGCGAGCCGCTCGTGCTCGCCCAGCCGGACTCCCCGGCCGCGCAGGCGATCAGGGCCGCGGCCCGAGGCATCGTCGCAGCCACGCCTCAGGAGCTGGCGGTGCTCCAGTCGGAGGCGCCCGCCATGGTGGGGGCGGCCCCCGTCGGCGGGTTGGAACTGCCTGTCGTGCAGTCGGGCTAGCTCACCCCGGGCCCGCCGCCGCCGGGCCGCTCAGCTGGAGAAGTACTCGGCGTTGATCGCCGTGAACTTCGCCCACTCGTCGGGAAGTTGGTCCTCGGCGAAGCAGGCGTCCACCGGGCAGGCCTCGACGCAGGCGTCGCAGTCGATGCACTCGTCCGGGTCGATGTAGAGCTGCTCGACGTTCTCGTAGTCGGGCTCGTCGGGGGTCGGATGGATGCAGTCCACGGGGCACACCTCGACGCACGAGTTGTCCTTCTGTCCGATGCAGGGCTCGGCGATTACGTAGGCCAAGTCAGGTCTCCGTTTCTCGTTTGGTGTGCGTGGGACGCGACGCCTTCCCGGCCCTCGGTCAGGCGAACCGTGCATTTTAGTGGCTGCCCCGCGCAGGTAGAGTCCCGCCGGTGATCCTGCTCACGGGCGCGACGGGGACGGTCGGCAAGGCCCTCCTGCCGCTCCTGCTGGAGCGGGGGGACGATGTGCGGGTGCTGGTGCGCGACCCCAGGGGCCTCGGGCGCCTGCGGGTCGACGTCCAGCTGGCGCTGGGCGACCTCAGTGAACTGGGCGATCCGCGCCTCCAGCGCCAGGCCCTTCGGGGCGTCGATTCAGTCATCCACCTCGCCGCCTCCATCCGCGACCAGCCGCACGCCTCGGTCGTGGAGCTGAACGGCCTCGCCACGGCTCGGCTCTTGCGCGCGGCCGAGCGACTGGGCGCCGAACGGTTCCTCTTCTTCTCGGCGATGGGGGCCAGCGACATCCAGCGCACCCGGTTTTTCCGCGCCAAGGCGCTGGCGGAGGAGGCGGTCGTGGCCTCGCCGCTCGCCACGACGGTCTTCGCCCCATCGATCATCTACGACCGTGACGACTTCTGGGTGACGCTCATGAGGCGCCTGTCGCTGCTGCCGCTGCTGCCGATCTCGGGCGATGGACAGGCCAGGTTTCAGCCAATCTGGGCGGCGGACGCCGCCCGGTGCGTAGGCGCCGCCCTCGACGGCGAGGGCGGCGAGGCCCGCATCGAGCTTGCCGGCCCCGAGACCCTGAGCTACGACACGATGGCCCGGATCATCGCTCGTTCCGGGGGACGCAGCCGCCGGCTGGTCCACGTGCCGCTCGGCCTTGTGCGCCTGGGGCTCGTGTGGCTGCGACGGGTCGTCGGCGAGGCCGCGTTCGCGACCTGGGAGGAGGCTGAGTTGATGGAGGTCGCGATGACGACGCCTCGCGGCGACGCCGACGTCCGCAAGCTGGGCATCGAGCCGGCGGCGATGGCGCGCGTCCTGGCCTAGATGATCAATTCCACGGCCTCGCGTGCGTGGGGGCGCCTGGAAGCGAGCCGGGCGCGGCTGGCGAGCGAAGCCCGTAGTCGTGACTACGGGCGAGTCTCGACGGGCGCGATCCGGCGACGCTGCCCAGGCGTCATCCGCGTGCGTGAAGTCGTGGAATTGCTCATCTAGGAGCTAGACGACCACGACTCTGTTACCGCCCGCGTCCTTGGCGTGGTAGAGGGCGCGGTCGGCGCGGCGGTAGACCTCGCCGGCGTCCACCGACCCGTCGGTGACGCAGATGCCGCCCGACAGCGTGAGCGAGCCCGCACCGCGGAAATCCTCGCCCTCGATCGCCTGCCGGGCGCGCGAGATCGCGCTCTCCGCGCCCTGTGCATCGGCGTCGGGAAGGATCCAGCCGAACTCGTCTCCGCCGACGCGGGCGAGGTGCTCCCCGGTGCGAACCAGTGCCCCCAGGCGTCCCGCCGCCTCGGCGAGGACGCGGTCACCCGCGGGGTGCCCGCCCGCATCGTTCACCTGCTTGAAGTCGTCGAGGTCGAGGATGGCCAGGCTGAGAGCCCGATCGTGGCGGCGGGAGCGGGCGACCTCACCCGCGAGCTGCACGAGAAAGCTTCGCCTGTTGAGGAGGCCGGTCAGCTCGTCCTTCGCCGCCAGCTCGGCTGAGCGCAACTCGCGGCGGCGAAGCGCGGTGATGTCGCGGACCGTGATCACCCTTCCGCCGAAGCCCTCGAGCCCTTCCACGACTCTCCCCGCGACGAGGGCGTCGAAGCGGGTCCCGTCCTTGCGAACCAGAAGCAGCTCGGTCGTGGCCCCACCCGTGTCGCGCAGCTCTTGCATGAAGGGAAGGATCCGGTCCACCGCGTCGCCCGCAAAGAACGGGAATGGGAGCTCGGCCCCGACCAGCTCTATGGGGTCGAAGCCGGTGAGCTCGCAGATCGCGGGGTTGACGTCCACGATCCGTTGCTCGTCCGCGACCACGACGCCGTCCGGTATCGAGTCGAACACCGCCTCCGCGAGGGCGGTGGGTTCAGGCGAAGACGGGTGTTGGGGCGTTACGGGCGTAGCGGGAACCGGGCTTATAGGCCTATGACCCCCCCGGGCCGGGCGCATCCCGATGGACATCGAGCGCGCCGACTTGAACCCATTTATACCGAGTTCTCCAAGGTTGGCGACGATTCGGGACATAACGAGGGCCCGGCGATCGCCGGGCCCTCGAAAATCACTCCGGGCGAACGGATCGCCCGGCCCTGGGTAAACCGCCTGCGGCGGTTCACCATGGGCGTTGCCTACATCATGCCGCCCATGTCCGGCATACCGCCGCCGCCGGGCATTCCGCCGCCGTCCTTCTCGGGCGGTTCGGCGACGATCGCCTCGGTGGTGAGGATGTTCTTGCCGATGGAGGCCGCGTTCTGCAGCGCGGAACGCGTGACCATCGTCGGGTCGATCACGCCGGCCTTGATCAGGTCGCCGTACTCGCCGGAGTCGGCGTCGAGGCCCTCGCCGGGCTTCAGCCCGCGGATCTTCTCGACCACGACCGAACCCTCCATGCCGGAGTTCTCCGCGATCTGGCGGATCGGCTCCTCGAGCGACTTGCGGATGATCTCCGCGCCCGTCGCCTCATCGGCGTCCAGAGCGGAGGAATCGATCGCCGCCTGTGCGTTCAGGAGAGCGACTCCGCCGCCCGGGACGATGCCCTCCTCGAGGGCAGCGCGGGTGGCCTGCAGCGCGTCCTCGACGCGATGCTTCTTCTCCTTCATCTCGGTCTCGGTGGCAGCGCCGACCTTGACCACGGCCACTCCGCCCGCGAGCTTCGCCAGGCGCTCCTGGAGCTTCTCCCGGTCGAAGTCGGAGTCGGTGTTCTCGATCTCCTGACGGATCTGAGAGATCCTGCCCTCGATGCCCTTCTTGTCGCCGGCCCCGTCGATGATCGTCGTCGTGTCCTTGGAGACGACGATGCGACGGGCATGGCCGAGCTGGTCCACGGTGGTGTTCTCCAGCTTCAGGCCCATCTCCTCGGTGATCACTTCGCCGCCGCTGAGGATCGCGATGTCCTCCATCATGCGCTTGCGGCGATCGCCGAAGCCGGGGGCCTTGACCGCGACGCCGGTGAAGGTGCCGCGGAGCTTGTTGACCACCAGCGTCGCGAGCGTCTCGCCCTCGACGTCCTCGGCGATGATTGCCAGCGGCTTACCCGCCTGCATCACCTGCTCGAGGATCGGCAGGATGTCGCGCACCGAGCCGATCTTCTGGTTGGCGATGAGGATGTACGGATCCTCCAACACCGCCTCCATCCGATCCTGGTCGGTGATCATGTACGGCGAGATGTAGCCCTTGTCGAACTGCATCCCCTCGGTGAACTCGAGCTCCATCCCGAAGGTCTGGCCCTCCTCGACGTTCACCACGCCGTCCTTGCCGACCTTGTCGATGGCGTCGGCGATCGTGTTGCCGATGTCCTCGTCGGCGGCCGAGATGGCCGCGACGCGGGCGATCTGCTCCTTGCCCTCGATCTCCTGCGACTGCTTATCGCGCAGGTGATCGACGACCTGGTCCACGGCGCTCTCGATGCCGCGGCGCAGGGCCAGCGGGTTGGCGCCGGCCGCCACGTTCTTGAGGCCGTGACGAACGATGGTCTGAGCCAGCAGCGTGGCCGTGGTGGTGCCGTCGCCGGCCACGTCGTTCGTGGCGGTGGCGACCTCACGGACGAGCTGCGCTCCCTGGTTCTCGAAGACGTCCTCGAGCTCGATCTCGCGAGCGATCGTGACGCCGTCGTTGGTGATGGTGGGCGCGCCGAACTTCTTGTCGAGCACGACGTAGCGCCCCTTGGGGCCAAGGGTCACCTTGACCGCGTTTGCGACGCCGTCGACGCCGGCCTGCAGGGCCGCACGCGCCTCGGCGTCGTACTTCAGTTCCTTATGAGCCATTAGTTCAGTGTCTCCTTCGTGGTACGGGTCGGCTAGACGACCTTGGCGAGGACGTCGGACTCGCGCAGGACGAGCAGCTCATCGCCGTCGACCTTGACCTCGGTGCCGCCGTACTTCGAGTACAGGACCTCGTCGCCCTCGGCGACGTCAAGGGGGATGCGCTTCTCGCCGTCCTCGTCCCAGTTGCCGTCACCGACTGCGATGACCTTGCCCTTCTGGGGCTTCTCCTTGGCTGTGTCGGGGAGGACGATGCCGCTGACGGTCGTCTCCTCCTCTTCGATCGCCTGAACGATCAGCCTGTCGCCGAGTGGCTTCAGGTTCATCTTTTACCTACCTCCGTTGGGTGTGGTGAACAAAGCTTCCCGACGATTTTGGCACTCTGCGTCTGAGAGTGCCACCGCCGGGAGCGCAAGTGTAGCCGAGCCGGCGCAATTATCAAGATCTAAGTCACCCCGACTCAAGATCCCCCCACCCCGGGGTCAGACCCCAACCCCCCTTCTCAGGCGTCCCCGACACACTTTCGTGATAGGGGTCTGACCCCCTCGGGGTGCGAGGGGGGTCTGACCCCCGGTGGGGGGTGGGTGGGTCGGCGGGCTAGTTGCGGCTGGGTGTTTCGCCGTTGCCGAAGCGCGGGCCGGCGGGTTCGACGATCTGCGAGAAGCGAACGACGGTGACGGTGTCCTCCATCGTCACGTCGCGGCCGTAGATCTGCTCGAGGAAGCTGATGGTCTCCTCGACGCGGCGGAACTCGGGGTTGTCGTGCTCGACGTCGCGCGGCGAGAGCTCCTTGACCCGCTTCACGTCCACGTCGTCGATGACCGCGGAGAAGATCTTCTCCCTTGGCGAGTGCTGCTGGCCGACGGTGATCCACACCACGTGGCCGCGCTCGTACTTTCGCGACTTGTCTCCCAGACGGATCGTGGCGGTCTTGCGGCCGCGGCGAAGCTGGTCGACGAAGGCGGGCGAGAAGAAGTTGAGTGCGTAGAGGCTTCCGGTCACTGCGCACCGCTGAGCCTATGCGATGGATAGCCTTCGCTGCCGAGAAGGGGCACGAACCGGCATGGGGCGATCCGCGTTCGCTCGACCGGCCCGCCGTCCCGAGGGCTTCGAAACGCGGTGAGCATGTCCGTTCCGCCCTCGGCGATCGGAGCCACGAGCACGCCGCCGGGGGCGAGCTGAGCGAGCAGGCCGGCCGGGGGCCGGGGCGCCGCAGCGTGGACGGCGATCGCATCGAAGAGGGCCCCGCCCTCGACGCCGCCGCTACCGTCGGCGGCGAGCACGGTCACGTTGCGGGCGCCCACCCGCTCGAGCGCCTGGCGGGCACGGGCCGCCAGCTCTCCGACCAGCTCGACCGTCGTCACCTCGCCGGCGAGGCGAGAGAGCACGCATGCGGAGTAGCCCGAGCCGGTGCCGATCTCGAGCACGGCCTCCTCACCGGTGAGCTCGAGGGCCTCGCAGATGGCCGCCGCCACCCAAGGCTGCGAGATCGTCTGCTCGTGACCGATCGCCAGTGCTCCGTCGCGATAGGCGTGGGCGCGGGCGGGCTCGGGCACGAACAGCTCGCGCGGCACGGCGCCCATTGCTTCGAGGACGCGCTCGTCGGCGATCCCGCGCCGGCGCAGCTGGCGCTCGACCATCCGCGCCCGCTGCCGGTCGAAGTCCACCCCGGACGTGATCAGAAGATGTAGGAGCGAAGCCGGCGGGGCTGCACGATGGTCACGCGGCCTCGGCCCACCGTGACCACCCCGGCACGCTCGAGCGTGGCCAGGAAGCGAGAGACGCTCTCGCGCGAGGTGCCGGCGAGCTGTGCGAGGTCGGCCTGGGTCATGCGCACGATGACTCCCTCACGGCCCTCGGGCAGGGCTTCCTCGGCGATCAGCTGGGCCAGCACGCCCGCGACTCGGCTGGGCACGGTCTGAAACGACTGACGCGCGACGCGCTCGTTCGTCTCGCGCAGGCGGCGCACCAGCGCGACGATCAGCTTCACGGCGATGTCGGGGTGGCGCGCGAGCAGGCGCCGCATGTCACCGGCGGAAAGGGCCAGGAGCTCCGAGTCGGCGAGGGTCTCGACGCTCGCGGAACGAGCGCCGCCGTCGAGCATCGCCAGCTCGCCGAAGATGTCGCCGGA
The DNA here is from genome assembly GCA_051004675.1 of Solirubrobacterales bacterium. GTDB lineage: Bacteria > Actinomycetota > Thermoleophilia > Solirubrobacterales > 70-9 > JBDTSW01. The sequence goes on along the minus strand of JBPCKC010000022.1, from coordinate 20,663 downwards.
CGCCAGCGTCGCGAGCGCTATCGCGCGCCCGTCGGAGTGCTCGCGCGTCACGCGCAGGTCGCCGCTGCGGACGATGTAGCAGGCGTCGGAGGTATCCCCTTCATGGAAAACGCGCACCCCCCGAGGGAAGCTGCGTGGCACGGAGACGGCCGCGATCCGCTCCAGCTCGTCCCCGGAAAGCTCGGCGAAGAGCGGCACGCGTTCGAGCAGGCTGACGTTGTTGGAGGCCAAGTCCCTCTCCCTTTCGTGCTGCATGGTATTCGGAGGCGCATGCTGGATTCGCGTCGTGCGTCGGCGCGGGCACAGGATCGGAGCGCGAGCGCGCCGCCGGTGCCCAGTTCGACCCCCGGATCGTGATCGAGTTCCTCGCCTGGATCGACTCGGACGGGCCGTCTAGGTCCCCGTCAGGTCTGGCAGACCGGGCACCAGTACGCCATGCGGTTCGCGTCGCCCTGCCCGCGAGAGGAGATCCGCCCCCCGCACCGCGGACAGGGCTCCCGGGTGCCGCGATAGATGCTGCGCGGTCGCCGGCCCCGCTGAAGGGAGGCATGCATAACGCGCTCATTTGCGGCGATCACCGCTTCGGCCGCGTCGCTGTCGAGCTCGTTCACCGCACGCCAGGGGCTGATGCCCGCCCAAAAGAGGGCCTCCACCCGGATCGCGTTGCCGATGCCGGCGATGATCCGCTGGTCGAGGAGGGCATCGCCCACGTCACGCCCCGCGCCTAGCTCGCGCAGGCGGCGCGCGGCGGCCTCCCGGTCGAAGCCCGGGGCGAGGGGGTCGGGTCCCAGCTGAAGCAGCCCGGGGTCGTTTCGCACTCGTGACTCGCTGACCAGCCGCAGGATCTGGCCGCCGGCCTGGGAGGCGAGCGCACGGCCGGAGCCCACCAGCAGCCATGGCTTTCGGCGTGGCAGCTCGCCGTCGGCCGCGACCGACCAGCGCCCGTTCATGCCCAGGTGGCTGTGGAGGGCGACGCCGCCGGAGAAGTGGGCGATCAGGTGCTTGCCCCGCGCCTCGGCCAGCTCGAGGGTCCGGCCCCGGAGCTCGCCCGCGCGGTGGTGGAGGGGCGAGCGCGGGCTCGGCGCCTCGGCTCGGTCGATCTCCCGGTCCCGCAGGGCGGCGTTCATCCGCCTGGCGACGCGGTGAATCGTGTCGCCCTCGGGCATGGCTAGACGGACGCGACGAGGCGACGGGGCTGGCGGCTGAAGCCCGCGGCGATCAGCGTCTCCTCGAGACCGGAGCCGATCACGGGCTGGCCGTCGACGCGCTCGATTCCCAGCTTCGGGACCAGGCCCTCGTGCGCCGCGGAGGCCACTTCCGCGATCGCCGCCGACAGCTCCTCGTCCTCGATCTCGCGAAGACGCAGGATGCCCTTCCCCCCACGCTCGATGTAGAGGAGCGGCTCGCCGTCACGCATCAGCAGAAAGGCTCCCGGCGACCGCGATGGCCGCCTGCCGCCCGGCTTGGAATCCTGGCCGTCCCGTTCCCGGCGCGGCCATGGGAGCGCAGCCCCGTAGGGGTTCGCCGGGTCGGTCGCGGCGAGCAACAGGTAGCGCCCGTCCGTGTGGGGCAGGCCGCGCAGGCGCTCGACCGCGCCGGCGAGCGCGAACTGAGCGCCGCCGAGCCCTTCGACGAAGTAGCCGCGCCGGGCGGTCCCCAGCATCTCGAGGTTCGAAAGCTCGCCGTAGAGCGCCGAGAAGCCGCCGGGCACTCCCTCGGCCAGGACGCTCTCACGCGTGACGATCCCGTAGCGCTCCAGCATCAGCTCCGCCTGCGCGCGAAGCTTCGGCCCCTGGGTGGGTGCGTCGCGCAACAGCGCCGCCGTGAGCGACCAGCGCCCCTGCACGGCGCGGTTGGCTCCGGCGCGACGGCTGGCGAAGCGGCGCGTCCCGCGCTCGGCGCGCTGAACGGCGGACAGGCGGCGCGCACGCAGCGGGGCAAACCCATCGTTGGTGACCTCCCCCGCCCACGCCAGGTCCCAAAGGGCGGAGTGAAGCTCCTCGGGGGAGCCCTCCAGCTCGGCCACGAGATCCAGCCAGAAGCAGGCGCCGGCGCCGAGGCGCTCGCGTATTACGTCGTGGAGCTCGTCCCCGGGCGCCTCGAGCTTCGCGTTGGCCGGGGGCGGGCCGACGAGGCGGACGTCCTCGCGAAAGTACAGGGCTACGCGACCGGTGCGGCCCAGCGGCCCGGCGCCGATCCAAACGACCTCACCGCCCGTCGTGAGCTCGTCGATCCAGCTTTGGCTGTAGGCGCCCAGGCGCCGCGGCAGGACGTCGCGCTCCCATACCTCCGGCGTCAGCGCCACTCCCTGGAGGGCGACCAGAGCCTCGCGCAGCCGGTCGGGGCCGGCGCCGGCCGGCCGGTGCGCGTCCACGTTCTGCCAGTCGGGCAAAAAGCGGGCCAGCTCGCCGGTCGAAACGGCCTCGGCCTCCTTGCGCAGGTGCGCCAGGCTCGCCCGCCGCACCCGGCGCAGGACGTCGGCGTCGCACCACTCGCGCTCGGTCCCGCCCGGGAGAAGCTCGCCGCGGACCAGCACCCCGGCGCGCTCCAGCTCGCGCAGAGCCGGGGTGGGGTCGACGCCGTAGCGCCCGGCGAGCTGAGCCGTCGGAAACGGGCCGTGCGTGCGTGCGTAGCGGCGCACGAGTGCCTCGATCGCGTCGGGCGTCTCCTCCACGAAGGCCTCCGGCAACCCGCCGGGGGGCGGCACGCCGAGGGCGTCGCGGTACATGCCCGCGTCCTCCGCGGAGATCCAGCGCTCCTCGCCCGCGATCCGCACCCGCACGGCGCTGCGCTCGGCCTCGAGCTTGCCCAGCATGGACTCGGCCGAGTAGCCATCGGCGACGCGTGCGGCGCACTCGTCCGGGGTGAGGTCGCCAAGCCGGCGCAGGATCACCTGGAGGGCGTCGCGCTCGGTGGCGCGCGCTTGCTCGGTCAGGTGCTGGAGAGAGGCCTCGACGTCGGTGAGCGCCTCGGGGTCGATCAGCTCGCGCAGCTCCTCCTGCCCCAGCAGCTCTCGCAGCAGATCGCGGTCGAGCGCCAGGGCGGCGGCCCGCCGCTCGGCGTTGGGCGTGTCCCCCTCGTACATGTAAGTGGCGACGTAGTCGAAGAGCAAAGACGAGGCGAACGGAGAGGCGGTGGGCGTCTCCACCTCGACCAGGGAGATCCGTCGCGAGTGGATGTCGCGCAGGATCCCCTCGAGCGAGGGGAGGTCGAGCACATCGCGCAGGCACTCGCGGTAGGTCTCGAGCGTCACCGGGAAGCGCGGAAAGTCCTTCGCCACCTCCAGCAGGCTCTGCGACCTCAGGCGCTGCTGCCACAGCGGTGTGCGCTTTCCCGGGTAGGCGCGCGGGAGGAGGAGGGAGCGGGCGGCGTTCTCGCGGAAGCGAGCCCCGAAGAGCGCCGAGCCACCCAGCTCGCTAACGACCAGGTCCTCGACCTCGTCGGGTTCGAGCAGGACCAGGTCGGCCGGCGGCGCGTCGTCCGCGTCGGGCAGGTGGATGACGATGCCGTCGTCAGACCAGATCGCATCCGCCTCGAGCTCGTGCGTGGCGCGGATCCGCGCCGACAGCGCGAGGCCCCAGGCCGCATGCACGCGGCCTCCGAACGGGGAGAGGACGCAAAGGCGCCAATCGCCGATCTCGTCGCGGAAGCGCTCGATCACGATCGATTGGTCGGAGGGGACCACGCGGGTCGCGGCCTGCTGCTCGCGCAGGTAGGCCACCAGGTTCTCCGCCGCGCGACGGTCGAGGTCGTACTCGCTCGCGAGCTTCTCGGGGGTCGCCGAGACGGCCTCGCGGGCGAACTCGCCGATCGCCCGGCCGAGCTCGGCCGGGCGCCCGATCCCGTCGCCGCGCCAGAACGGCACCGCCCCGGGCACCCCCGGGGCCGGGGTGACGATCACTCGGTCGCGGGTGATGTCCTCGATCCGCCACGTCGTCGCCCCCAGCAGGAACGTCTGTCCGGGCCTGGCCTCGTAGACCATCTCCTCGTCCAGCTCGCCGACCCGCCGGCCGTCGGGGAGGTGCACGCCGTAGAGGCCGCGGTCGGGGATCGTCCCGGCGTTGGTGACGGCGAGCTGGCGGGCGCCCTTGCGGCCACGCACGACGCCCGCGGTCCGATCCCAGGCCACGCGAGGGCGAAGCTCGGAGAAGCGCTCGGAGGGGTAGCGCCCGTCGAGCATGTCGAGGACGTTCTCGAGCTGCTCCCGGCCGAGGTCGCAAAACGACTCAGTGGCGGTCACCACCCGCTCGATCTCGTCCACGTCCCACTCGACGTCGGCCACCATCGACACGATGTGCTGCGCCAGCACGTCGAGCGGGTTGTGCGGGATGACCGTCTCCTCGATCTCGCCCGCGCGCATGCGCTTCGCGACGACGGCGCATTCGAGCAGGTCGGCGCGGAACTTGGGGAAGATGCGGCCCTTCGAGATCGCGCCCAGAGCGTGGCCGGCGCGGCCCACCCGCTGGAGGCCGCGCGTGACGGACTTCGGGGACTCGACCTGGATCACCAGGTCCACCGCCCCCATGTCGATCCCAAGCTCAAGCGAAGACGTCGCCACGAGGCACGGCAGCTCCCCCGACTTCAGCATCTCCTCGACCACCAGCCGCTCCTCGTGCGCGAGCGAGCCGTGGTGGGCGCGGGCGATCTCGACGTAGTCGTCGCCGCGGCCCGGAGGCGGTCCGGCCGTTCCGGCGGCCTCCGTCGCCGGCAGCTCCTGCTCCGGCTCCTCGTTCGCCAGCTCGTTCAGGCGCTTCGCCAGGCGCTCGGCGCCGCGGCGGTTGTTGACGAACACGATCGTGGAGTTGTGCGCTCGCACCAGCTCGAGCAGCTCCGGGTAGATCGCCGGCCAGATCGAGCGGGCGGCGACCGCGCCGTCGAATGCGGGGTCAGACCCCTGCTCTGCAGGGGCGGAGGTCTTGCCGGGAAAGGTGTCTGACCCCGCGCCTGCTGCCTCGGCCCCCGGGGCGGTCATGTCCTCCACCGGCACCCGGATCTCGAGGTCCAGCTCCTTGGCGATCCCGGCGTCCACGAGGCGGACGTCGCGCTTGGGGCCGACGAGGAACCGGCCGATCCGCTCGAGTGGGCGCTGGGTCGCGGACAGGCCGATCCGCTGGACCTCTCGCGCCGGCTCGCCCGCCTCGGCCCGGGCCGCCGCGGCGTTGTGGGAGAGGCGCTCGAGCGTCAGCGCGAGGTGGGCGCCGCGCTTGGTCTGGGCGACGGCGTGGATCTCGTCCACGATCACGGCCTCGGCGCCCTCGAGGATCTCGCGGGCCCGCGAGGTGATCATCAGGTACAGCGACTCGGGGGTGGTGATCAGGATGTCGGGCGGCTTCCGCAGCATCGCCTGGCGCTCGCGCTGCGGCGTATCCCCGGTGCGCAGCCCGACCGAGATCGGCGCGCCGATCCCCTTCAGGGGCGCCCGCAGGTTGCGCTCGACGTCGTAGGAGAGGGCCTTCAGGGGCGAGACGTAGACGAGCTTTACCCCCTCGCCGAGCCGGTCCGGCTCGCGCGCCAGCTTGTCGATCCCCCAGAGGAAGGCCGCGAGTGTCTTCCCCGAGCCGGTCGGAGCGCAGATCAGGGTGTTCTCACCCGACGAGATCGCCGGCCAGCCCTCCGCCTGCGCGGGTGTGGGCGCCTCGAAGGAGGCGGCGAACCAGCGCCTGACGGGCTCCGAGAAGGGCCCGAGAGGTGATTCGGCACTCGCTTTTCGCTGGGCGGCCAACCGACCGATTCTACGAACCGGGCGGATCGGCGTCGCGCGGCCTTAGCCCAGCGAGCGCCCGTACTGGCGTTCGTAGTACTCCCGATACTCGCCCGAGCGGATCGGGCCCCACCACTCCTCGTTGTCGCGGTACCAGGCGACCGTGTCCTCGATCCCGGCGTCGAAGCGGACCGCCGCCTCCCAGCCCAGCTCCTCGGAGATGCGATCGGCCGACAGCGAGTAGCGGCGGTCGTGGCCCAGGCGGTCCTTCACGTAGGTGATCAGCGACTCGTCGCGGCCGGCGAGCTCGAGGATCCGCTTGACGACCTCGATGTTCGGCAGCTCGTCGGGCCCGCCGACGTTGTAGACGCGCCCCGGCTCGCCGCTCTGGAGCGCGAGGTCGATCGCCGCGGCGAAGTCGCTGACGTGTAGCCAGTTTCGAACCTGCAGTCCGTCGCCGTAGACCGGCAGCTCGTCGCCGCCGAGCGCGTTCAGGATGCACAGCGGGATCAGCTTCTCGGGATGCTGCCTCGGGCCGTAGTTGTTGGACGCGCGCACGATCAGCGCCTCGGCGCCATAGGTGTGGTGGAAGGCGGAGACGATCAAATCGCCCCCGGCCTTCGACGCCGAGTACGGCGAGGAGGGGTCGAGCGGGGAGCTCTCGGTGAACGAGCCTGATTCGATCGAGCCGTAGACCTCGTCGGTCGAGACCTGGAGGTGGCGGATGCCCGCCTCGCGCGCCGCCTCGAGCAGGACGAAGGTGCCGAAGACGTCCGTGCGGATGAACTCTCCCGGCTCCTCGATCGAGCGGTCCACATGCGACTCCGCGGCGAAGTTGACGAGGGCGTCACAGCCCTCGATCGCCTCGCGGACGACGTTGGGGTCGGCGATATCGCCGACGACGAGCTCGCAGCGCTCGAGCCCCTCGAGGTTCTCGCGGCGCCCCGCATAGGTCAGTTTGTCGAGCACGCGGACCGAGCCCGACGGCTCCGCCTCCAGGCGCTTGCGTACGTAGGCGGAGCCGATGAAGCCGGCGCCCCCGGTGACGAGGACCTTCATCCGGCGCCGCCGGCCGCAGCGCCGGCCGCCTCGCGCGCCGCGAGGTACTCGGCCAGCGCCTCGCGCCAGTTGGGCAGTACGGCCGGGGGGGACCACTCGCTGCCCAGCACCGAGTAGGAGGGCCGGGGCGCCGGGCGATCGAGCATCGAGGTGCGCGCCGCCATCACCCGGGTCCCGAGGCCGGCCTGGTCGAAGATCTCCTGGGCGAACTCGAACCACGAGCACGACCCGGACGCCGTTACGTGGTGCACGCCGTAATCCTCGGACTCCGCCAGCAGGGCGATCGCTCGCCCGAGGTGCGCGGTGTAGGTCGGCGAGCCGACCTGATCGGAGACCACCAGCACCTCGGACTGCTCGCCGCCCAGTCGCAGCATGGTTTCGACGAAGTTCTTGCCCCCGGCCCCGAAGAGCCAGGATGTCCTCACCACGATGTGCCTCGAGTTCGCCACCGCGACCGAGGTCTCGCCGGCGAGCTTCGTGCGTCCGTAGGCCGAGATCGGGTGCGGCATGTCGGATTCGAGATAGGGCCGGCCCTTGTTGCCGTCGAAGACGTAGTCGGTGGACGGGTAGACGACCTTCGCGCCCACGGTGCCGGCCGCCACGGCGAGGAGCCCGGCGCCCGTATCGTTGACCACCGTCGCCGCTCGCTCGTTCGACTCGGCGCCGTCCACGTCGGTGTAGGCGGCGCAGTTGACGATCACGTCGGGTTCGATTCGCCCCACGGTCGCGTCCACCGCTGGGCCGTCGGTGATGTCCAGCTCCGAGCGAGTGAGGGCGAAGATCTCGTGACCGTGCGCCGCCAGGGCCTCGGTGACGTCGCGCCCGAGCATCCCGCCGGCGCCTGTGACCAGGGCCCTCACGGGATCTCGATCTCCGAGTTGTCGCCGACGATCATGCGCAGCGTCTTCGGCACGCCACCGCCGCGCGTGAGCTTGGTGTTCTTGCCCAGCAGGCTCGCCTCCAGGCGGACGTCGAGGTCGGTCACGCTGGCCCCCTCGAGCAGGATCGAGTGCTCGACCTCGCACCGCTCCACCCGACAGTCGCGGTCGATCGACGTATAGGGGCCCACGTAGGCGTCGCGGATCACCGCGCCGGCGGCGATGATCGCGGGCCCGCGAACCGTGGAGCGCTCCACGATCGCGCCGGGCTCGATACGCACGCGGCCCTCGACCTTGGCCTCGGAGAGCTCGCCGTCGAGGCGCTGCTCCAGCTCCTCCAACACCAGCCGGTTGGCCTCCAGCATGTCGGCAAGCTGCCCGGTGTCCTTCCACCAGCCGCGGACGGTGTGGCTCTCCACCTGACGCGAGGAGTCGATCAGCGACTGGATCGCGTCGGTGATCTCCAGCTCGCCGCGGGCGGATGGCTCGATTCGCCTGGCGGCGTCGAAGATCCGGCTGCCGAACATGTAGACGCCCACCAAAGCCATGTTCGACGGCGGGTCCTTCGGCTTCTCCACGAGGCGGACGACGGTCTCGCCGTCGAGCTCGGCGACGCCGTAGTGCCACGGATCGGGGACCTCCGTGAGCAGGATCAGCGCGTCCGGCTCGTCGGCGCGAAAGCGCTCTACGAGATCGGTGATTCCGTCGCGGAGGAGGTTGTCGCCGAGGTACATCACGAACGGCCCGTCCTCGAGGAATTCCTCGGCAGTCAGCAGCGCGTGGGCGAGGCCCTTGGGCTCCGACTGGGGGATGTAGGTGATCGAGGCGCCGAACCGTGAGCCGTCGCCGGCGGCCTCGCGGATCTCCTCGCCCGTCTCCGGGGCGATGATGATCCCGATCTCGGTGATCCCCGCGGCGACGAGCGCCTCGATCCCGTAGAACAGCACGGGCTTGTTGGCGACCGGAACGAGCTGTTTCGCCGAGGTATGCGTGATCGGGCGCAGGCGGGTGCCGGCGCCGCCCGAGAGGATGAGGCCGCGAAGGTTCTGCATGGAAGCGCGCGAAGGGTAGCCGGGGGGCACGCGCGGTGTGTCACGTGCCTAGTAGGAGCCGCCGAGCTTGCGGTGGTCCCAGGTGGCGGTCCGCACGGGCTCGAACTCGATCGCCACCCGCTTCGGCGCCTGCGCCTTGAGCGCCTCCGCAGCGTCCCCCTCGACCGAGTCGATCCCCTCCGCGTAGCGAACGGTCAGCTCCTTGGCGAACTCGAAGACCACTTCGTGGTCGCGGTGAAGGACGGCGTTCGCCTCGATCTGGATGCCGCGGAGCTCCGAGTACTCGACCCCGGTCTCCACGAGCAGCGTCGCCCGGGGGTCGCGCTCCAGGTTCTTCACCTTCTGGGACTTGGCATAGGTCCAGATCCAGATGCGGCCGTCGCGCTCGACGAACCAGAGCGGCATCACGTGGGGCCAGCCGCGCGGGCCGATGCTGGCAACGCTCACCACCCGCTCGGCACCCAGCAGCTCGCGCTGCTCGTGCTCGCTCAACTTGATCTGGTCGCGGCGGCTCACGACAGTGCGGCCTCCACCTTCTCGCGCAGCGCCGCCGGATCGACCGCGGGAAAGCGGTATAGCTCCGGCTCGATGGCGGTATGGAGTTCGCGGAGCCTGCCAGGCTCCACCAGGCCACCGGCCAGCATGGCTCGCAGATCGGAGAGGTCGAGGTCGAATCCGCGCTCGATCTTCGAAAGCGCCTGGGAGTACGGGTCGAAGTCGAAGACCTCCAAGGAGCCCTCCCGAAGCCGGAATCGCGAGCGCTCGCGCCAGCCGGGCAGCTCCGGGAGGAAGTCGATCGGCGAGGCCAGCTCGATGTTGAGACAAAGCTCCTCCTTGAGCGCCGCGATACGCCTCAGCACGGCGTCCGACTCGGGCTCGATGCGGACGTCGACATCGACGGTCGAAGCGCGCCACCCCTCGAACACGGCAGTGGCACCCCCGGTGAGGTAGAGGCGAGTCCCGCGGGGTGCGACCCTGCCGAGCTCGGCCGCCATCGCCCGGATGCGGTCCGCGTTAGCCGCGTCGCGCATGCTCCACGGCGCGGATGAAGCTGAGGACCCGGCGAACGACGGCGTTGTAACGGGAATGGGGATCACGCTCACCGGACTCGGTGAGCTGGCGATAGAGGCTATGACCCGCGGGCTCGCCGGCCGGCGGTGAGGGCACGTCGATGCCCGCGGCGGTGAGCCGCCGCGATGCCATCGCGACCGCGGAAGCGTTGGCGCTCTCGCGGCCGGCGGCGAGATCGTCGAGGCCGGCGAGGACGATCTCGGATCCCGGGAGCCCGCGTAGCTCGACATCTGCCATGGAGGGATCGTAGGCCCACCCGCGGCCAACGTCACGGCTCGAGGACGAGTAGCTCCCACGGGCCCTCGCCCGTCATCGCCTGGGTCTCCCCCGCCCCCCAGCGGGCCTGAAGGTCGTCGTAGTGGGGGCTTCCCGCCTGGCCGGACTGTCCCGTGAACGCCTGCCAGCGGCTGCGCTCGGGGGCGGAGGGATCCGCGACGATCCGCCAGCAGGGGGCCCAGATCGCGGCGAAGGGGTCGTTCGGATCCCACCCGACCTGGGACACCGTCTCCTGGGCGCCGCCGATCTCAAGCGTCCGGTTGAAGATCCTCCTGAGCAGGAGATTCGCCGCCCCGAGGGCATGCGGGAACTCCAGCGGGTGAACCCGGCCCCACCGCCAGCCGGAGGGATCGGACCCGAAGCGGTCGCCCAGCTCGTCCATCGCGCCGCGGAGCGAGTCGAGCGCCAGCTCGTCCCAGTGTCCCGATATCAGCGACTCGTCTCCCTCCTCCCACAGCGCGAGCAGGTGGGACTGCCACCGCCACGGGGAGGTCACGTGAGCCATGAACCCGTTGTCCGCCCGGTCCATCCAGCGCTCCGCCAGGTCGCGGTCGCCGATGGCGGCGCGGCTGACCTCGCGAGCGAAGCGGAGGGTGAACGCCTGGTAGATCGTCGCCGCGACCGAGTCGGGGCTCATCCGGCCGTCCCAGCTTCGCAGGCGCTCGATCGCCGCCGTCTCGCGCTGGTCGCGGGCTCCCAGGCGCGCCAGGCGGCGCGCCGTCTCGATGCCCGGAATGGAGTGCTGGTCCATCTGCATCGCCGCGAAGCCGTCGAGGTCGTGCTCCGGCTCGGACTCGATGAGATCCGTGATGCGCTGGGCCCGGTAGCCATCGAGATAGTCGCTCGACACGTGATGCGGAAAGCCCTCGGGGGTGATGCGGTTGTTGGCGGTGACGACGTATCCCGCCTCGGGGTCCGTCAGCTCCGGCAACTCCTCGTACGGGATCCAGCCATCCCACTCGTACTCGGCCGTCCAACCAGGCTTGGGCAGGTCGGGGCAGTCGCCACGCCTCGTCGGGATGCGCCCCATCGTCTTGTAGCCGATCGAGCCGTGGCGGTCGGCCCAGACCAGGTTCGAGACCGGCATCGCCTGGTCGCCCAGCAGCTCCAGCAGCTCGGGACCGCTGGTGGGGTCGAGGGTTCCGAAGCTCGCCACGCTGACGCCGGGGAAGTGAAGGGCCGCCCAGCTCAGCGCCAGCGGCTCGTGGTCGTCGGCTCCCAGGGCGGCGTTCACCAACGGCCCGTGATGGGTTTCGCGCACGACGAGGCGCTCGGGCGCCTTTCCCTTCACCGGGATCTCCTCCTCGGTGATCTGGAGCGCGCGCCGCTCACCGTCGTACTCGTACTCCTCGCCGTCAATCCGCTCGACGAAGAGGTCGAGGACATCCGCCATCGCGTTCGTGAAGGTCCACGCCACGTCGTTGTTCTGGCCGAAAGCCACCCCGGGGAGCCCGGGCAGCGCCGCGCCGCGAGCGAAGCGGTCCCCCTCATACAGGCCCACCTGGTAGGTGATCCCCGGCATGCTGGGAGGCAGGTGCGGGTCGCCCGCCATCAGCGCCCCGCCGCTGGCCGAGCGCTCGGCGGAGACGGCCCAGTTGTTCGACCCGGTCGCGTCCACGGTGAACCCGAGCTCCCGGCGCAGCCGCCCGAGCTGCTCGGCCATCGCCAGGCCGTCCCCGGGGTGCGGGCTTCCGGGGGTCAGCACCACCGGGTGCCCCACCGGGTAGCCGGGGTCCAGCTTCGCCGCCCGCTCCTCGCCCAGGCTGCGCGCCATCTCGGCGCGCAGCAGCTCACGCTCCCAGTTTGTGGACAGGCCGAAGGCGAGGAGCTTGGCGATCGTCAGCGAGTCGGCCGCCTCCCAGGGCTCGAAGCCTGTGCGCAGGAGCTGGAACTCGGCGGGGAGCGGGCGCGCCTTCGCCGCCGCGTTGATTCCCGCGCCGTAGGCGGCGAGGCCGCCCGCCACCACCGGGTCGAGGTCGCCCACCTCGCGCAGGGCGGTCCTGCGCAGGCCGAGCGTGCGCATGAGGCGGTCGATGCCAAGGCCCTCCGGCCCGGCGAAGGAGGCAACCCGCCCGCTTGCGAGCTCGCGGTAGATGTGGAGCTGCCAAAGCCGGTCCTGTCCCAGGCAGTAGCCCTGACCGAACCACAGGTCCTCGCGAGTGCGCGCCCGGATGTGCGGGACGCCCCAGCGATCGCGGCTGATCTCCACCTCGCCGGCGAGCCCGGCGATCCTCACCCGGCCCTTGGTCTGCGGGAGGGGGCGCCTGAAGAGCTGCCAGCGCAGGCCGGCCGCAGCAACGGCCGAGAGCGCCGCGAAGCCCGCCGTGAACAGGCTCGTGCTGCGAAAGCGCTTGCTCGGCAGGGCCATCGGGCAGGGATTATCGAGCCACGAGGCCCTCGGGCAGCCTGCCCTCCTCGGAGAGCTTCTCGAGGTGTGCCTGCATCGCGACCGCGGCGGCCGGGCGCAACGGCGCCGGCACGTCGTCCCAGGCGGCGTCGAGGAGCCGCTCGTGGTCGCGCTCCCCACCGTCGATGGCCGCGAGCAGCTTGCCCTCGCGCTCGGCTCGGTGTGCTGCGTACTCCGCGATGCGTGCGGCGGGATCGGTGATCCAGGGACCATGGCCCGGGCACAGGAGGGCGGGCTCGAGCGCCCGCAGGCGATCGAGCGAAGCCATGTAGTCGGACAGGGAGCCGCCCAGGGCGCGCGGCGGGACGATGGAGGAGCCGTGCCCGAGGATCAGATCGCCGCAGAAGACGACCGTGCCGTGCTCGGTCTCCCGCGAAAAGCACACGTGGTCCGCGGCGTGGCCGGGGCTGGGTAGGAGGGTGAACGGGCCGATGCGGTCCGCCCCTCCCGAAGTGTCCTGTTCTCTCCACACACCGCGTGAAGAGGGCAGGACGCTTGCGTCGGCGGAGGTCTCGTCGCCCTCGCTGACTGAGCCCCAGAGCACGTCGGCCCCCAGCATGTCGACCCCCGCCGAGTGGTCCGCGTGGGAGTGGGTGAGCAGCACCCCCGCGAGCCCGCCCCGCTCGTCCGCAGCCGCCCGGACCGCCTCGATGTGCGACTTCTGCGCGGGTCCCGGGTCGATTACGTAGGTGGGGTCTGACCCCACGAGGTAGGTGTTGGTGCCCTCCAGCGTCATCGGCCCCGGGTTCGGGGCGACGATGCGCACGATGTCCTCATGGCCGGGGGCGCGGTCGATGGACCGAATATATGCCCGCGCTGGGGGGCCGACCAGCGCTAGGCGGCCTTGAGCGCCGCGGCGACGGCGTCGCGAGCTTCATCGGGCTCGAGCACGACCAGGTCGCCGACGCCCTTCAGCGTCTCGCGCACGAGCCAGTCGACCGAGCCGTAGGGGAGCTCGACGACGACGCCGCCGTCAGCCAGCTCCTCCACCACCCGGCGCTCCTCGCGCAACCACCTTGCGCGCTCGGGGGCGACCCACACGCGTGCCACCCCGGCCGAGGCGACCTCGCCACGGACCAGCCACTCCTGCTCGGCGAGGCGCTCGTCGATCCCCTCGCGCGGCTCGAAGGTCTCGTCGGAGACGGCGGCCTCCTTCATGCGGTCGAGGCGGAAGTGGCGAGTGTCTTCGCGAGCAGGGTCGTAACAGCCGAGGTACCACCCCTCCTGGCTCTTGGCGAGCTTGTAGGGCTCGACGCGGCGCTTGGTGAACTCGTCCTCGTTCTCCTTGTAGTAGTGGAGCTCGAGGATGCGTCGGCCTTCGATCGCGTCGTGGACGGCCTGCACCACTTGGGAGTCGTCGCGGCCGGGGGCGATCTCGAGCCCCTCCTCGGAGGGGTCGTGGCCCAGGGCGGCGACGATCTTCTCGCGCGCGGTGCCCAGCCCCGACTGCGGCAGGTGGTCGCCGAAGAGGTCGATCGCCGCCACAAGCGCCTTCGCCTCCAGCGGCAGCAGGCGAGCCGGCCGCGCGAAGTTGTCGCCGTAGGTGTCGGAGTCCACCTCGATCTCGTCGCCCACGATCTCCGCGTACAGCACGTAGGTGCCGCCGCCGAAGTTGACGACGTTCAGCACGTCGATGTCCTCGCGAAGCTCGTCCAGCGAGACGTTCAGCTCCTCGAGCACCTGCGCCGTCTCCAGCCGAAGGCCCTCGCGCGCGGAGCCGATCAGGAGCCCCGCCAGGCTCACCAGGCGCGCGAAGCGCTCAGGCCGGATGACCGAATCCGAGCGCCCGTTCGACCGGCCGCGCCCGTTCGCCTCGGGGGTCGGCCGTGCGACGACATCGGCCACCCCGAACTCGCCTCGGTGGCGCGCCCTCAACAGCTCGAGGCGCTCCGTCGCCTCCGCCGCCAGCTCGACCGGCTCGAGCAGCGTCGCGTTATCGCGCCAGCTGAGGACCCAGGAGAGGAACTGGCGATCCGATGCGTACTCGGTCTCGTAGATCATCCCTCGGCCGGGAGCGCCGTCGGCCTTCACCGGCCTTCGCAGCGTCCCGTACTTGCCGTACTCGCGCTCGACCAGCCAGGCGATGCGCTCGCGCAGAAAGACCTTCGCGGAGCCCTTGATCTGCCCCATCTGCCACTCCGCGCGGGAGGCGTAGTCGCGGCGATCGAAGTCCTCGGGCGGCGAGAAGTCGTGCTCGGCCTTGGTCGCATAGGAGACCTTCCCCTCGATCCGCGAGAGCCTGAAGACCCGCACCTCCTCGCGTTCGTGCGAGTGGCCGATCAAGTAGAACTGCCCGCCGCGGAAGACAAGGTGGAAGGGGTCCACCTTGCGGTCGGAGACCTCGTCGCGCTGGAGCGAGTAGTAGGAGAACTCGATGGTCTTGCGGCGCGAGATCGCCGTCTCGATCTTCGCGAGGCGCTGCGAAACGTCGCGGCCCGTCGCGGGGTCGGTGAGATGGATGTCCACCGCGGCTCCGTCGCCCTCGGTGAGCGGGCTCGGGCGGCCCCACGAGACCTGCTGGAGGGCCAGGCGCAGCGGCTCGGCGTACGCGAACTCCCCGTCGAGCAGCGCCAGCGCCGTTCGCAGGGCGGCGAGCTCACCGTCGGTGAACTCGATCGGGCGCAGGTAGTAGTTCTCCGGCGGGAGCGCGTAGAGCTCGGCCTCGAAAAAGCCCTCGGACGGCTTCTCGACCTGCAGGGTGATCCCGAGGCTCTCGAGCTCGGCGCGATCGGCGTAGAAGCGGCGGGCGAACGCGTCCTCGTTCATGGAGCTGTAGCCCTCGACCTCGCGCTTGATCTCGAGCGCGGATACCGGCCTGCCGTTCGCCATCAGAAACGAGATCAGCGAAAGCTGCCGGATGAGCTTTTCTGTGTCCTTCGCCACGCGCTGCTGAGGTTAGTCGCCAGCGTCCGGCGATCCGCCCCCCCGATCGCGTCGTTCCCGCATTTTCCGCCGTGCCCAGGCTGGACGGAGACACGTCTGCGACACTGCCGCGACCGTGATCGGCGCCGGGACGATCCTCAGCCCAATCATCAAAGTCGTGACCACGGTCGCGATCCTCGCCGCCGTGTATTTCCTGATCGTCAGGCCGATCCTCGATACGACCGAGAGGACCGCCACCGGCATCTCCTCGAACATCTCCCAGTCCCAGCAGCGCAGCGCGCAGCGCGCCGCGAAGGCGCGCATCGAGGCCGCACGGAACTCGGCAACGTCCTACGCCAACAGTTTTCTCGCCGGCACGCAGCCCTGGACCGAGGCCTCGAAGGCCGTGCTCACCTGCGTCAAGCAGGCGGGCGACAGCATCGCGAAGCTCGAGCGCTGCAAGCGACTCGGCCAGGACATCGCCTCGGGAGTGCTCTCGGACCGCAACTTCGCCGTCTCCTACGCGGACAGCCTCGAGGCGCAGGGCGACACCACCGGCGCCGCCCAGGTCCGCAGCTGCGTCGAGAAGGCCGGGTACGAGGCCAGGCCGATGGAGGCGTGCCGACGGCTCGCCGACCAGCTCCTGTTCGGCTAGCCGCGCACCTCTGGATGGACATCCGCTGCGCGCTGGGCTACAGTTCTCGCCGACCGCGCGGGCGGGGGTGAGAAGAGAACATGATCGGCGCCGGCACAATCATCAGTCCCATCATCAAGATCGTCACCACGGTGGCGATCCTGGCGGCGGTCTATTTCTTCTTCGTCAAGCCGACCCTGGATACGACCGAGAAGATCTCCACGGGGATCAGCGACAACATCTCGGAGTCGTTCGACGAATTCGACAACTTCACCCCCGACGTCCAAAAGGACGTCAACAAGGCCGTCAAGCAGGCCCAGCAGGCCAGCGGCTCGAACTCGAACGACATCGACAAGCTGTTCGACTGCATCAACGCGGCCGGCACCGACGTCAACAAGATCAACACCTGTAACGCGAAGTTCTCGCCGTAGGTCTCCCGGCTCCCCAGCCGCCCGCGAGCCCTACCCACACGTCGGTTGTCACCTGAAGGTCGCTGAGCGACCCTGAGGTGACAGGCAAACGCGGGGCTACGCCTAGGCGGCGCGGAAGCCGAAGTACGCGGCCGAGTCGATGCCGCGATCGAATCGCGACCACGCCTCGCCGGCGGGCAGCTCGCGCTCGATGCGGTCGAAGCTGCCGAGCTTGCCGCCGAGGTTGTCCATCGCGTGCACCAGCGTCGCCTCACGCGTTGCCGGGACCACGGGCGAGCCGTTCTGATGGCTGCCGTGGTGGGAGAGGATGATGTGAAGCACCGCCTGGGCGGTCGCGGGATCGAAGCCATCGATGGACTCGATGGTTGAGCGCACCAGGTAGTAGCCCAGTGGGATCTCGCCCTCCAGGCGGCCCGCGTCGGTGAGGTCGATGGCAAGCAGGTCGTCGTTGTAGGCCTGGGTCTTGCCGATGTCATGCAGGAGCGCGCCGGTGACCGCGACGTCGCGGTCCAGCCCCGGGAACGCGGAGGAAGCGGCGCTCACCGCCTGCGCCACTGAGAGGGCGTGGTCGAGCAGGCCGTGGGCGTAGGCCTGGTGGTAGTACTTGGCGGCGGGGGCGACCCTGAAGCGCTCCCAGGTCGAGGTCCCCTCCCCCAGCAGGCGATCGAGCAGCCGGCTGAGGTCCGGATGCTGGATCGTGCCCAGGAGCTCGCGCAGGTCGGCCTCCAGGCGCTCGGCGGGCACCCCGGGGCCCTCGGCGAGGTCCGCGTGCTCGTACTCGCCGGGACCGGCCAGGCGCAGCGCGTTGACGGTGATCTTGGCGCCGTACTGGGGATGCACCGAGAACGGGCCCTCGACGAACACGACCGAGCCGGGGGCGCACAGCTCGAAGCACTCGTCCACGCCGTCCCAGATGACGGCCTCGACCGTCCCGGTCTTGTCGGCGACCCGCAGGCGGATGAAGTCCTCGCCGTTGCGGCGGCTGCGGCGCTCGCGCTCGCGGACCGCGAAGACGCCGGCCACGGCCTCGCCCTCGGCCAACTCGTTGGCGTAGCGGCGGCCGTTTCCGTTGGTTGCGCCACCCCCGAGCTGGGGCTGGTCGACGAGTGTCATCGGCTTATTCATCGGTTGACTCAAAGTAATAAGAGGGCCGGACGGCGCCCGGCTCGCCCCACCAGCGTCATGACCGTTTAGTCGTGGCGCGCGCGTCGATTCTGACGAAACGGCCGGGCCCATCGCAAGACTCATGCGAAATGGGCGCGACTCGCGACATCCGTCTCATCGTCGGCGCGGTGGGCGTCTCGGCCGCGGGCGACTTCCTGCTGTGGATCCCGCTCACGCTGCACCTCCAGGCTACGACGGGCTCGGGGATCGCCGTCGCCGCGCTGATGATCTGCCTGTGGGCGCCGGTCGTCGTCCTGGCACCCCTCGCGGGGATGGTCGCCGACCGCTTCGAGGCGAGAGGCGTCCTGGTCGCGGGCTCGCTTGCTCAGGTCGCCTTCGCCGCGGGCCTCGCGCTCGCGCTGGACTCCGTCGCCGCGATCCTCGTCCTGGCGGCTCTCCTGGGAACGGCGAACGCGATGGCGCAGCCCGCCGAGTTCGCCCTGGTGCCGGTGATCGCCGGTGATCGCCGGCTGGCGCGTGTCAACGGCTGGGTCGAGACGTCGCGCTACGCAGGGATGAGCGTCGGGCCACTCGTTGGAGGCGCGTTGGTCGATGCCGGTGGGACCGACGTCGCCTTGCTGGTGAACGCGGCGACGTTCGGCGTGGTCGCGCTGGCCGGCGCCCTGCTTCACGCGCGCCGGCCCCCCGAGGTCGTGCCCGAGGGCGAGCCCGACCGCGCGCTGGACGGCGCCAGGTTCCTCTTCCGCGACCGCGTCCTGGGACTCGTCGTCGCCGTGGTATTCGTCTCGCTGCTCTTCATGAGCGCGTCGGTCACCGCCGAGGTCTTCTTCCTGCGTGAGGACCTGGAGGCGAGCGGTTTCCTCTACGGGGTGCTCTTCTCGTGCTGGACGCTGGGCATGGTCCTCGGGTCCCTACTGGTCGCCGGACGCGTCCCCCAGGCGGCGCTGGCCACGTGCGCCCTCGCCGCCGTCGCGGTGCAGGGCGCCGGGCTGGGACTGCCCACGCTCTGGCTCGTGGCGGGGTTCGCCGGCGCGATGTGGCTGATCGGCGGGCTGGGGCACGGCGTCAAGAACGTGCTCGCGCGAACCCTGATCCAGGAGCGGGTGCCGGGGCGCCTTCACGGGCGCGCGTTCGCCGCCTACAACGGCCTTAGAAACGGGGCCGAGCTGGTCGCCCTCGCCGGCGGCGGCCTCCTGGTCGCGGTCCTCGGCGGCCGGGCGACGCTCGCCCTGGCCGGCGGGATCTCGATGCTCGCCGGGCTCGTGGGCCTGGCGATCCACCTCGCGCGGACCGGTGATCCAGACCCGTCGCCCGCCGACCCCACTCTCCACCCCACCGAGCGATGAGTCCCTGCCGCCTCGGCAGTCTCATGCCGACGAACCTCGAACCGTGAGCCGCGCGCTGGTCGTGGCTGATCGTGCCCGCGGCGACGTCGCTGATGAGCCGCTGACCCCGGTGGCTGCCCCCCCGGACCGGCGAAGCTGCTGCGCTGGCGACACCACGATTTTCAGGTGCTCGCAGAGCGCCGAAGCCGCGTCGTCTGCGTGGCGGCCGGGGTCGATGGGCGTGGACGCATTCAGCGTCGCGACGAGTGCTCGATGCCCCCCTCGGGCAGCTTGGACGCCAGGTGCTCGGGCAGACCCGGACCCGCCGTTGCGACGACATTTCGAACGTCGATCGGCTCACCCGTCTCCCGATCGACAACCTCGGGTACGACGAGGTGACCGGTACGACGATCACGGAGCTCGATCGGCGGACCCTCCTCGCCAGCGAGCCAGCGATCCCCCCAGCGGAGCATCGCCGCGAGCACCCAGAAGAAATCGCGCCCCTTCTCCGTGAGTTGATACTCGAAGCGAGGCGGCCGCTCCGAGTAAGCGACCCGCTCGAACAGCCCCTCCTCGACCAGCCGCGCGAGTCGCTGGGTGAGGATGTTGCGGCTGAGGCCCAGCCGGCTCTGAAACTGCTCGAAGCGGCGGGCGCCGTAGAAGGCCTCGCGCATGACCAGCGGCGTCCACCAATCGCCGACGAGGTCCACCGTCCGGGCGATCGTGCAGGGCCAGTCGTTGAATCGCGTACGTCGCATCAGTGCCAAATGTTAGTTGCTCCAGTGAACTGAATGCGGTCGTCTTTGCGATCCGGGGGCCGCCAGGAACCGGGCTCAGACGGCGACCGCATCCGGCAAGTGCGTTGCCATGATTGAACGGAGGGTGATAGCGTCCGTAGCGCAAATGAACTAATCCTTCTGAAGGAGGCCCAGCCGTGCCGATGATCGATCTCACCCTCCCATGCGGCGCGCTTTCTGAGGACGCCAGCAGGAGCTGGTGGGGATAGCTGTCCCGGCCTGCAGGTCGTGATGACTGCCTCGTGTAGCGATCTCGCGCTGGAGACGATGAGCCTGAAGCAGGACGGCCGAGTGCTGACTGCGTGCTACTCCGATCCGCCGTTGAGCTTTGTGACGTCCGACGGCCTACATGACCTCGACCGGCTCACTCAAGCGGTCGATCGAGATCCGTCGGTCGGGGCGGTCGTGTTGACGGGTGCTGACGGCAGGTTCATGACGCACGCCGACCCGGGCGAGATCACCGCCGTGCTCGAGCAGCCGCAGCCGGCACTCTCGATGGGCGTGATCGAGCTGGGCCTGCGCATGCTGAACACGGCCCTGCGACTCCCCGGCCTACCAGCGGTGCTGGAGCGGTTCGGCGGTGCGGTCGGCACAGGGCTCGTATGGGGGTATCGGTGGAAGCGCACGATCCTGCGGATGAACCGCTCGGGCGCGGTCTATCTGGCGGCGATCAACGGTCCGACGCTGGGTGGCGGCCACGAGATCGCGCTTGCATGCGACCTCCGCTACGTGGCCGACGCCGAGCACATCCGGCTGGGGCAGTTCGAAATCCTCACCGGTTTGATCCCGGGGGGCGGCGCCACGCAGCGCCTCCCGGGCATGATCGGCACGGGGCGTGCGCTTCAGCACATGCTCGAGGGCGCACCGCTGACGGCTGAAGGGGCCTTCGATCTAGGGCTTGTGCACCGGCTCGTTCCAGAGGACGACCTGCTCGCCGAGACGCAGGCCACGGCGGCGCGGCTCGCGACGCGCTCGCCGGCGGCGATCGCCGCGATCAAGCGATTGGTCTACCTCGGCACGAAGCGCTCGCTGCCGCGCGGCCTGG
>JBPCKC010000021.1:0-31175 GCA_051004675.1 Solirubrobacterales bacterium | reverse complement strand
ACCGGACGTGGTACTCGAGGTTGAAGCGGGGGTCGTCGATCCAGAACGGCCGGCCCATCTCGAACCGCGGCTCCTTGAGCTTCTGGCGGTAGCGCGGCACGAGGTGCAGGCGCGACTCGAGCCCTTTCAGGAACTCCTCGTGATCGGGAGGCGGCCCCTCGGCGATGACCACTGCTCCGACGTGCATGTGCGACGCGCGCCGCTCCTGCGCGAGGAACGAGGCATCGAGCGCCGTCAGGCGGTCCTTGTGTCCCGTCGCCATGGCGCAAGACTATTCGCGCGCCCCTCGGGCTGTGCCCCGGCGCACATACACCTGAACGTGTATAGTTACACAACCGTGAGGACGAACATCGAGATCGACGACGAGCTGATCGCGCGCGTGATGCGGATCTACAGGATCCGGACGAAGCGCGAAGCGGTCGACTACGCGCTTCGAGAGGTCGACGTCGAGCCGATGACGCGCGAGGAGATGCTCGCGATGCGAGGGACCGGCTGGGACGGCGATCTCGACGAGATGCGCTCCCCGCGGCCGGTTCCCGAGCTTTGATCCTGGCCGACACGTCGGCCTGGATCGAGTACCTGCGGCAGACCGGTAGCGCGACCGACGAGCGCGTCGACCGAGCGGTTCGCAAGGGCGAGGCCTTCGCGACGACCGACGTCGTGCTGATGGAAGTCCTGGCCGGCGCGCGCGGCGATGCGCACGAGGAGGAGCTGCGGCGACTGCTGGGAGGCTGCGAGCTCTTCGCCACCGAGGGCCCGACCGACTACGAGCGCGCCGCCGAGCTGTACCGCGCGTGCAGGAGCGGAGGTGAGACGATCCGCACCCTGCTCGATTGCCTGCTGGCCGCGGTGGCCATTCGGCACGACCTCCCGTTGCTGCACGCCGACGCCGACTTCGACGCGATCGCCCGCCACGCTCCGCTCGCCATCGCCTGAGCCGTCGGCGATAGGGGCTTGGGCCGTGGCGGCCGCTGCGAGAATCGCTCGCGATGCGCTTCCTGGCCGTTCTCCTGATCGCGACGATCGCCGTCGGCGGCGGGTTCGTCGTGCTCGTGGCAACCGACAACGTGCCGTTCGTGTCCGGGTCCGACAGCGGCGGTGCGCCCGTCGAGCAGGCCGCCGCGGTCGACCGCTTCGACGAGCGCGCGGCGTTCGCCTTCCTCGAGCGGCAGGTCGAGCTCGGCCCGCGGCCGGCCGGCTCCGAGGCCTCGCGCAAGCTCGGCGACTGGCTGCTCGGGGAGGTGCCGCGCGGGCGGCTCCAGGACGTGCCCGGCGACCTCCGCAACGTGATCGGCGAGGTGCCGGGCTCGGATGCCGGCCGCTACGTGGTGGTCGGCGCCCACTACGACACCAAGGACATCCCCGGCTTCGTGGGCGCCAACGACGGCGCGGCGGGCACCGCCGTCGTGCTCGAGCTGGCCCAAACGCTCCAGCCCGAGGAGATCGGCCCTACCGTGTTCTTCGTCTTCTTCGACGGCGAGGAGAGCCCCGCCGGCACGCCGGACGACGAGTTCGCCGAGGAGGGGCTGCGCGGCAGCAAGGTCGCGGCCCAGTTCCTTTTCGAGGCCGAGGCGATGGTCAACGTCGACTTCGTGGGCGAGAAGGGGCTCGTGCTCCCGCGCGAGGAGAGCTCGGACCCCGAGCTGTGGCGCGAGCTGCGGGCCGCCGCGGACCGGGTCGGGTACGCGGACGTCTTCCCGTCGGAGACCCAGCCGCCGGTCATCGACGACCACACGCCGTTCCTCGAGGCGGGCGTCCCGGCGATCGACCTGATCGACTTCGACTTCGGCTGCTTCCACCAGCAATGCGACGATCTCTCCGCCGTCTCGCCCGAGAGCCTCGATGCCGCCGGTGAGAGCCTCATGGAGCTGCTTCGCGAGTTCGATCCGAGGTCTGGCTGATCCCAGCCGCCGCGGTTCGCCCCCGCCCAGCGGGGGTAAGGGCCCCTCACGGACACTCGACGGGAGGACGGGCACATGGCAGCTTCGACCGAGCAGGTGTCGGACGGCGTCCATCGCGTCGCCGACGGAATCGTCAACTGGTATCTCCTCGAGGAGGACGGGCGGCTGACGGTCGTCGACACCGGCTGGCCCCGCAGCTGGCCGCGGATCGAGCGCGCCGTGTCCGCCCTGGGCGGCTCGACCGGCGACATCGACGCGATCGTGCTGACGCACGGTCACCCCGACCACATGGGCGGCGCCGAGCCGGGCCGGCGGGCGACGGGCGCTCCCGTCCGCGCCCATCGCGACGAGGTTGGCCGCGTCCGCGGCAAGTCCAAGGGGTCGTCGCCCTTCGCGCTCGTGCCCGGCCTGATCCCCCAGCTGCGCCGGCCCGCGACCGTCCGCTTCGTGCTCGAGGCCACGGCGCAGGGCTTCATGACGCCGAAGTGGGTCCGGGAGGTCCAGCCCTTCGATGGGGGCGAGCGCCTCGACGTGCCCGGACGGCCGGTGGTCATCCCGACTCCCGGCCACACCGAGGGACACGTCTCGTTTCACCTTCCCGAGCGCGGAGTGGTGATCGCCGGGGACGCGATCGCGACGCTGGATCCCGTGACCCGGTTGCCCGGTCCCCGGATCGTCCACGACGTCGTCAACTCCGATCCCGCGCGGGTACGCACGTCGCTCGCCGCGCTGGAGGCCCTCGACGCAGACGTCCTGCTGCCGGGGCACGGCGACCCCTGGCGCGGTCCGGTGTCCGAGGCCGTGGAGAGGGCTCGCCAGGCGGACGCCGGCTGAGCTGCCTCCTACACTTGGGGTGATGGCGCAGGCACCCGAGAAGCTCTTCCTGGCCGCGCCGCGCGGGTACTGCGCGGGCGTGGACCGGGCCGTCGAGACCGTCGAGCGGGCGCTCGACCTCTACGGCCCGCCCGTGTACGTGCGCAAGGAGATCGTGCACAACAAGCACGTCGTCCAGCAGCTTCGCGAGCGTGGGGCGATCTTCGTCGAGGAGGAGACGGAGGTGCCGGAGGGCGCGCTGGTCGTCTTCTCCGCCCACGGGGTCGCGCCGAGCGTCCACGCCAACGCGGCCAGCCGCAGCCTGCGCACGATCGACGCCACCTGCCCGCTGGTGACCAAGGTGCACGTGGAGGCGCGCAAGTTCGCCGAGCAGGGCTACACGATGATCCTGATCGGCCACGAGGGCCACGAGGAGGTCGAGGGCACCACCGGGGAGGCGCCCGAGCACATCGTGCTCGTGCAGACCGCCGACGACGTCGAGAGCCTGCGAGTGCCCGAGGACGTCCCCGACCCCGACCGCCTCGCGTTCATCACCCAGACGACGCTTTCGGTGGACGAGACCTCGGAGATCATCGACCGCCTGCGCGAGCGCTTCCCCAACATCGTCTCGCCCAAGTCCGACGACATCTGTTACGCGACCACCAACCGCCAGATCGCCGTCAAGCAGCTCGCCCGCGAGTGCGATCTGGTGCTCGTCATCGGCTCGACCAACTCGTCGAACTCACAGCGTCTGGTCGACGTGACGCGTGAGCTGGGGACACCGTCGCACCTGATCGACAACGCCTCTCAGGTCCGAAAGGAGTGGCTCGACGGCGTCGAGACCGTGGGCATCACCTCGGGCGCCAGCGCGCCCGAGGAGCTGGTCTCCCAGCTCGTCGACTACTTCCGCGACCGCGGCGCGGATGACGTCTCCGAGTTGCGCACGGTCCACGAGGACGTGCGCTTCATGCTGCCGAAGCAGATCCGCGAGCAACTCGCGGATCGCGCCTAACTCCCCCGCTCGGCCGCGGGGCGCCCCCTGCGCTCATGATCACCCGAGGGCTGCGGTGGCGGCGCGCCGAGGTCCTTCGGGATCGTCAGCGTCGAGATCTCCAGAGCCGGCTCGGGCTTGCCGATGTGGAATCCCTGCACGGCGTCGACGCCGTAGTTCGCGAGCATCTCCAGCGTCTTCTCGTCCTCGACGAACTCGGCGATGGTGAAGAGGCCCAGCTGCGTCGCGATCTCGCTCATGTGCTTCACGAGGACCTGGTCGGTGGGGTTGGTCCTGACGTTGCGGATGAACTCACCGTCGATCTTCAGCGCGTCGAGTGGGATGTGCTTGAGGTAGGAAAATGAGGCGAAGCCGGCGCCGAAGTCGTCGAGTGCGAAGCGGCACCCGAGGCGGCGGAGCACCTCGGCGAACGCGCGCGCGTCCTGCAGGTTCGCGATTGCCGCCGTCTCGGTGATCTCGAACATCAGCCGGGTCGGGTCGATCCCCTCGTCCTCCACGAGCCCGGCGATCCAGCCGGGGAACTCGCGATCGGCGAGGGTCAGGGCGGAGAGGTTCACCTCGTAGTTAAGGGGCCGGCCGGCGCGCTCGGAATGCGCGATCAGCTCGATCGCCCATGAGGCCATCTTCCGGTCGAGCTCGCGGACCATCCCCGACCGCTCTGCGGCCGGCAGGAAGCCGCCGGGGAGGACGGGCTGGCTGCTCTCGTCGTCCAGCATCCGCGCCAGCAACTCGTAGTTAGAGATCTCCCTGGAGGGAAGGCTCATGATCGGCTGGCGATATGGCACGAACAGGTCCTCGTCGAGGCTGCGGCGAATGCGCCGTACCCACGGTGTGCGTTCGACGGCGATGCCCTCACCGCCGAGGTCCGGTGTGTACACACCGACGCGGTCGCGGCCGCCCTCCTTGGCCCGGTAGAGGGCCAGATCGGCGGCGACCATCACGTCGGCCGCCATGTCGTAGCCCTCGTCGAATCCTGCGATGCCCACGCACACGCTCGGACGAAGGCGCTGGGAGCCAAGCGCGATGCCGGCGTCGCGGATCGCCGCCAGCAGGGCGGTTGCGGCGACCTGCGCGCCCGCGGCATCCGTGTTCGGCATCAGCACGGCGAACTCGTCGCCCCCGATTCGGGCGACGATGTCGGTCTCGCGGACACGGGTAGCGATGGACGCACCGATGCTGCGGATCAGCTCGTCCCCCTGCATGTGCCCGAGGGTGTCGTTGACGTCCTTGAGGCCGTCGATGTCGACCAGCAGCATCGTCCCGTCCAGCTCGTAGCGATGGGCCTCGGCGACCGCCTGCTCGAGCCTCTCCTCGAAGCGGCGGCGGTTGAGCAGGCCCGTGAGCCCGTCGTGGTCGGCCAGGTGCCGAAGCTCCGCCTCGGCACGCTTGCGCTCGGTGATGTCCCGGATCACCGTGGACACCAGCAGCCCGCCCTCGGCCTCGAGCGGGCTAAGGCTGATCTCGATCGGGAACTCGGTGCCGTCCTTGCGGCAGCCGAAGAGCTCCTCGCCGATCCCCATCGGCTGCGTCTTCGCGTCCCGCATGTACCCCTTGAGGTGCTGCCGGTGCTGAGCGCGGAGCCGATCGGGGAACAGCTCGCCGATGTTCTGCCTCAGGATCTCGCGGCGGTCGTAGCCGAACAGCCTCTCCGTCTGGGTGTTGACGAACTCGATGTGCCCATGTGAGTTCACGATCACCATGGCGTCGGGAGCCGACTCCAGCAGGCCGCGGAAGCGCCGCTCCGACCCCAGCACCAGGCGATCTCGGCCGAGGAGGACCCCCGCCACCCGGTAGTAGACGGCGCTCAGCCGGTAGACGATCCAGCGGATGATCTCGGTAAGCGTTCCCACGGTAGAAGGTCAGTGCGCTTGGCCTACGCGGGTGGCTCGTATCCGCTGGTGAGTGTGTTGCCGGGCTGCCGCCAGCGCGGCTCCTTCTCGAACTTGTGGCTCAGGTTGCGTTTCCGCAGGTAGCGAAAGAGGGGGCCGTAGGTGAACCGCTGGAAGTTCGCTGCGGCGTTGCCCCACGGGTCGGGGTCCATGAACGGCTGGTAGGCGTCCGGGAAGCTGGGCATGGTGCATGCGATGCAGATGCCCCCGACGTTGGGGCATCCGCCGATTCCGTTGACCCAGCCGCGCACCGGGACGTTGCACTTCGCCACGGGCCCCTTGCAGCCGAGCTTCACCAGGCAGCGGCCGTCGTCGCCGTACTGCGTCGCGAACTGGCCCTGCTCGGTGAATCCCGCCCGGGTGCAACCTTCCCGGGTGGTATTGCCGAACAGCCAAGTCGGCCGCAACTGCGCGTCGAGCTCGGGCGCCGGCGTCATGCCGGCGATGTGGAGCACGAGATAGAGCAGCATCTCGGTCATGTTGTCCGGCTGGGCTGGGCATCCCGGTATGCAAACGATCGGCAGATCGCCGCTGGACCTCCAATCCCAGCCGAGATAGTCGGGAAGCCCCATGGCCCCGGTGGGGTTGTTCTTCATCGCGGGGATGCCGCCGTACGTTGCGCATGTCCCGACGGCGACGACGGCCGCCGCTTTGGGCGCGAGCCGGTCGACCCACTCGTTGATCGTGATCGGCTGGCCGTCGAAGGGGTTGACTCCGAACCCGGTCCAGTGGCCGTCGCCGCTGATGTTCTCGTTTGCGATCGAGCCCTCGATGATGAGGATGTAGGGGTCGAGCTCCCCGCGCTCGGCCTGGTACCACGCCTCCAGGTACTCCTCGCCGGAGGCGAAGGCGAGGACCTGGTTGTGGAGCACGACCCTTGGCATCCCGGGGATCACTCCCTGGACGATGTCCTCGAGGCTGGGGTTCGTCGCGCTGGTCATCGCGACCGAGTCCCCCTCGCACGAGAGGCCGGTCGTCATCCAGAGCACGTGCACCGACCGGGATTCCGGATCGGAACGCTCATCCTCCAAATTGACCATAGGCACCACCCGCCGCTCCTTCCCTGGTTGGGCGAGAAGGAAAACTGTACTCCGCCAGACCGATAAGTTGGAGCAATGGAAGCATCGCCTCCGAACGAGCCGCCGTCGAGAGCCGGGGAGGCCAGGGCCCGAACGGTCCACATCGGCGGCGAGGACCACGCCTTCGCGGAAATCACGCCCGACCAGGCGCGAGCGCAGGCCGCCGAGTTGAAGTCGACCGGGACTTTCGGGCCACTCCAGCGCGTCGCGAAGGTCGCGATGGCGTGGGGCGAGTTGGCCGGTGTGATCGAGGCCGCGGGCGCATCCACGGTCGGCGAGCTCGACGACGAGACCGTGCTTCTGTGGGCCGAGCGGGTTTGGGTGATCGCCCCCGAGGGAGGGATGATCTAGGCCGGGAGCACGACTGAACCGTTTGGTACCCGATGGAGGTACCCAATCGTTCAGCCGATGGGCTAGCCGGTCGTGGCGGCGGCGATTGCGGCTTGGCCGTAGGAGATGCCGCCGTCGTTGGGCGGGAGGCGCTGCGGGATCAGCACGCGAACCGAGGCTTCGCGTAGCAGTGCCGCGGTGCGCTCGAGCAGGAGCCGGTTCTGGAACACACCACCCGACAGCACCGCCAAGTCGACCCCCGCGGCCTCGCACTCCTGCGTGAGCGCCGCCGCGGTGGCGCGACCAAGGCCATTATGGAACCGCGCCGCAACGATCTCCTTCGCCGCCCCGTCTCGCAGATCACCGACGAGTGCCCGAACCGTCTCACGCGCATCGAGGATCACCGCCCCCGCTCCGTGCCCGTTCCCCGCATCGATCAGCGGCATCGGGTACGCACCGGTCTCGGCAGGGTCCGCCAGTCCCTCGAGCTCGGCCGCGGCCTGACCCTCGTAGGTCACGGCTGCACGGATCCCGCATAGCGCCGAGACCGCGTCGAAGAGGCGCCCGGCGCTCGTCGTCGGCGGTGAGTTCAGCCCGGTAGGGATCAGGTCACAGATCGCCTCCCAGCTCTCGGGCTCGACCTCGCCGGCAAGGGCCGCCGGGATGCCCGGTACCTCCTCGCCCGTAGTCGCAACCAGCCAGGCACACGCCATCCGCCAGGGCTCGAGCGCAGCCCGGTCCCCGCCGGGCAGCCGCACCGGGAAGAGCAGCCCGCGGCGCGCGAAGCCCTCCAGGCCTCCGGCAAGGATCTCGCCGCCCCACACGGTTCCGTCGGGCCCCAGCCCCGTGCCGTCGTAGATGGCGCCCACCGCGGGCCCCTCGGCGCCGTGCTCGGCCAGGCAGGCCGCCAGGTGCGCGTGGTGGTGCTGGACCGCCACGCGTTCGACGCCGTCGCGCTCGAGCGCGTGCTTGGTGGAGAGGTAGTCGGGGTGGAGGTCGTGCGCGACCACCTCGGGCACGACCGCGAAGAGGCGCTCGAAATGCGCGATCCCGTCCCGGAACGACTCCAGTGTCTCCCAGTTCTTGAGGTCGCCGATGTGATGGCTCACCCAGGCGCGGGCCCCCTTCGCGACGCAGAAGGTGCTCTTGAGCTCTGCCCCGCAGGCGAGGATCGGCCGGGTCGCGTTCGCCGGCAGCGGTGTGCTGCGGGGGGCGTACCCACGCGAACGCCTGATCAGCAGCGGGGCGTCCGACGTAGCGGGTCGCAGGGAACGGGCGACGGAGTCGTCGGTGCGGATGTGAATCGGCCGGTCGTGAACGAGGAAGGCATCAGCGATCTCGCCCAGCCTGGAGGAGGCGTCCTCGTCGGCGAAGGCGATCGGCTCGTCGGAGAGGTTTCCCGACGTCATCACGAGGGTGGCCGTGGCGTCGGCGAGGAGGAGGTGGTGGAGAGGGGTGTACGGCAGCATCACCCCCAGGTCGCGGGTGCGCGGCGCCACCGCGGCGGCCACGGCCGCACCCTCCCGGCGCCTGGCGATCACGATCGGGCGCTCGGGGCCTGACAGCAGCGTCTCGTCGGCCGGCGCCAGCTCCACCAGCTCTGCGGCGGTCCCGAGGTCGCGTGCCATCAGGGCGAACGGCTTGTCCTCCCGGTGCTTGCGCGCGCGCAGCGCCGAAACGGCCTCGTCGTGATCCGCCCGGCAGGCGAGGTGGTAGCCGCCGAGCCCCTTCACCGCCAGGATCGAGCCGGAGCCCAGCAACTCGGCCGCGGTCGCGATCGGGTCCCGGGCAGCCCTGCCGACCAGGCGTGCGCGTGGGCCGCAATCGGGGCACGCGTTCGGCTGGGCATGGAAGCGGCGATCCCGTGGGTCCTCGTACTCGGCCTGGCACGCGTCGCACATCACGAAGGCCGCCATGGTCGTCTGCGGCCGGTCGTAGGGGACGCCCTGGACGATCGTGAACCGGGGCCCGCAATTGGTGCAGTTGATGAACGGGTAGCGATGGCGGCGGTCCGCTGGGTCGAACAGCTCACGCAGGCAGTCGGCGCAGGTGGCGGTGTCGGGTGAGACCAGCGCCTCCGGCTCGCCGCCCCCCACGGAGTCGGCGATGCGAAAGCCCGGCTCCTCCGTCGGCCGCGCCGCGGCCACCTCAACGGCCTCTACCTCCGCCAGCGGAGGCGCATCCGCCGGCAGCCGGCGAATCAGCTCCTCCACGGCGCCGCCGTCCCCCTGCGCCTCGAGCACCACGCCCCTCTCGTCGTTCAGCACCCAGCCGGTGAGACCCAGCTCGGAGGCGAGCCTGAACACGTACGGCCGAAACCCGACCCCCTGCACCGTCCCGCGGACGCGGACGCGGACGCGGACGCGTCGCCGGTCGGCCGTCAAGTCGGCTCGACCAGCTCGACCAGCTCGCGGAGGACGTGGTGTGCGCTGGCCTGCGCCTCCTGGATGCGAGGGATGTGCTGAGAGCGGGTGACGATCACGTGATCGGCTAGGCCCTCGTCGGCGATCCGCCCCCCGTCGTAGCCGACCAGTGCGATCGTGAGCATGCCCCGCCGCCGCGCCTCGGCGAGCGCCAGGATCACGTTGTCGGAGCCGCCGCTCGTGGAGAGGGCGAGGGCGACGTCCCCCTCGCGGCCGTGGGCGATCACCTGGCGCTGGAAGATCTCCTCGACCCCCACGTCGTTCGCGATCGCGGTCAGAATCGAGCTGTCCTCGGTGAGATCCAGGGCGGGCCTGGAGGGCCAGCCATGGGGCGGTCGCCGGTAGTCGGCGACCGCGTCCATCGCGTCGGTGGCCGAGCCGCCGTTGCCGAAGGCCATGAGGCGGCCACCGGCGTCGAGGCGCGCCCGCAGGGCCGTGGCCGCTTGGATCAGGCCCTCACGGTTCTCGCCCAGAGTGGCCTCGCGTAACGCACCGATCTCCTCGGCCTTCATCAGTACCGAGCCGCGCACGTCGGCCGTGATCGAGTCGAGGTCGTGCTCGGACTCCGAGAGGAAGGGATAGAGGAAGCTCGACCCGCCGGTGTCGTGGACCGGCCGGGTCTCGCGGCCCTCCAGGAGGCCACGGTGGTCGAAGTAGACGTGGACCAGCTCCCAGAGCACGTGGTAGAGGGTCTCGGCCACCTCCTGTTCGACGAACTCGTCGTCCGCGCCGACCTCGAACTCCCACTCCGCGCCAACGGGTGCGAACGCGATCGTCTGGCAGCCCAGTTCGCGGGCGGAGGTGACGGCGTCGCGAGCCTGGCCCTCGTCCTCCGCGTCGGCGACGAAGGCGATCACGATGTCGTCGCCCTCGGCAAACGCCTCGAGCTGGGGGGCGAGGTCGCCGCCCTCGCCCGCCAGGCCGATGGCGGGCAGCGCTCGCTTGCCCACGATGACCGGGTGGACGAACTCGACAGCGACGTGGCGGGCGTCCGAGCGCGCGACGGGCGAGTGGCCGACCGCGATCAGCCGGCCGCCGCGCGCGAAGCGCTCGGCCATCGCGTGGCAGCAGCGGGCGAGGCGATCGGCCTCCGCCGCGAAGAATCGCTCGTTGGCGCTCAAGCGCGCGGCGGCGAGCTCGTCGATGCGGCGAGTGAGCGCCTCGGTACCGGCGGCCCCGGTCATGGGGCCCCGCTCAGGCCGGCGCCGCGGCGCGCTCGGGGATTGCGGCGAGCCACGCACGCCACTCGTCTACGCCCTCCCCGGTGCGGGCGCTCACCAGCAGGTGCTCCGCGCCGGGGTTGACGGCGTCGACGTTTGCGAGGAAGCGGTCCATGTCGAAGTCCACATGGGGGAGGAGGTCGATCTTGTTCACCACGACCATCTCGCAGCTGCGGTACATCAACGGGTACTTGAGGGGCTTGTCCTCACCCTCGGCCACCGAGGCGACCATCGCCTTCACGTCCTCGCCGATCCGGAACTCGGCCGGGCAGACGAGGTTTCCGACGTTCTCGACGATCAGCAGGTCGATCGCGTCCAGATCCAAGGCGGGGATCGCCGAGCGGACCATGTTCGCGTCGAGGTGACACTCTCCGCCGAAGCCCGAGTCGGTGTTCAGCTGGGTCACGGGGATGTGGAGCCCGGCGAGCCGGTCGGCGTCGAGGCTGCCCTGGACGTCGCCCTCGAGGACCCCCACCCTGGGGCTGTCGAGGTCTTTTAACGCCCGCTCGAGCAGGGTCGTCTTGCCCGACCCCGGGGCGCTCATCAGGTTGAGCACGGAGACGCCCGCGCGGTCGAAGTCGTCGCGGTTGGCGCGGGCGATCGTCTCGTTCGCGTCGAGCGCGTCCTCGGTGACCCTGATCTTGGTTCGGTGCATGCCTTCCTCCTCTACCCGAGCGTCGCCTGGGCTGTGTCCTGGACCTCGATCGACTCTACTTCCAACTCCCCGCCGGCCTCGATCTCTCCGGGCACCCCACAATCCAGGCACCGGAACACGGGCAGCGCCAGCTCGACCCCCACGGCCTCGTGGCTGGCGACCGGTTGCGGCGCCGGGTCCCACTCGCGATCGCATTCCGGGCAGCGCAGGCGGGCGGCGACGAGCTCGTGCTCGAGCTCGGCCCCCTCGCACAGGGTGTCGCGGGCGACGATCCCGAAGTAGAAGTCCAGCGAGTCGAAGACGACCTGGCGCATCGTCCCCAGGCGAAGGCTGATCAGCTTCACCCGGCGGCCTCCGGCGTGCTTGGTGGCGGTATCAACGACCGCCTGCGCGACCGACAGCTCGTGCATCAGATGATCAGATCCCGTGAGAGTGAGGGGTTGCTCATCTAGGCCTCGGCCTCCGCGCCGGCGTCCTCGTACGCCGCGTCGGTCCGGAGCTCGGCGATCGTGTCGATGACGAGGTCCACGGCCTTCCCGACGGCAGCCTGGACCTCCGGCGAGAGCTCCAGGCCCATCTCCTCCACCTCGGCCGGCTCGCAGGCGATCACCGTCACCTTCCCGGGTGACCCGCCGACCGTCTTGATGAAGCGCAGCACCGTGTGGGGGTCCATGCCGTGAGGGTTGACCGTCTCGCCGTCGTCGATCGGCCTGATCTCCTCGTCGCGAGGGTCGATCACGTACAACGTGCCGGGCTCGCCCCCCTGCTTGCTGACATCTACCAGGAGCAGCGCGTCGTAGCCGCGCATCACCTCGTAGGCCAGGTCGAGCCCGCCGGTTCCGAAGTCCAGCACCCTGACGCCGTCGGGCAGGTCGAGCTCGCCGAGGCGTTTGACGACCGCGCTCCCGAATCCATCGTCCTGCAGCCAGGAGTTGCCGACGCCCGCAACGAGGATCTGCCGCTGGCGCTCAGGCATTGCTGGAATCCACGGCCTCGACCTCGTCCGAGGAGAAGAAGAGGTAGCGGCCCGTTTCACGGAACAGGGGCTGCGCCGCGTCGTCGTCGACGGTGACGCCGATGTGGGCCCGGTCGTCGTAGTCGTAGTAGATGCGCTCGATCGTCGCGACCTTCCCCGCGAGCAGCTTGTCCAGCACGTCGCGGTCGGTGCGCGGACGGAGCACGACCTTCCCGCCCTTCACGAAGGTCGTGCCTCCGACCTCGATACTCGCCTCGCCCGGGTTCGGGTGCCCCGGCTCCGGCTCCACGTCAGAGAGGCGGCCGTGCAGGTTCATGATCTGGTCCGGCGTCGTGGCCGCCGCCCGCTCGACCATCTCGCGGACCGCGGGGTCCTGGCGCTCGATCTCCTCTCGCTCCTCGTTGCTCAGCGCGTGGACGTGCAGCAGTAACGCCTCCTCGATCTCGGTCGAGTCGAACAGGTTCCCCAGGCTCTCCGGCGCCATGCTCGGGTGGTCGGGCAGGACGATCGCGGCGCCGAGCATGGCCGTGTCCGTGGGGTTGGCGAGCACCGGCCAGGTGTTGACGCTCTCGCACTCGGCCAGCGCCTCGGCGTGGGGCCCCTTCGTGTCTAGGGGCGAGACGAAGCGCCCGTCCGTGACCTCGGCGACCACGTGGGTGGAGATCAGGCTGAAGCGCAGGGCGTCGCCGCGCGTGGCCGACCTCGCGTCGGCGCCGGGGTCGCTCGAGTTGTGGACGCACACCCGAACCCGCGCCAGGCTCTCGCCGACGCGGTCGGCCCGCATGCGGACTCGTCCCGCGATGATCTCTTCGCCGGTGAACGAGAAGTCCTCGCCGCGACCGCCCTCGATCAGGTCCGCGAGCGGGGTGGACGGAATTCTCAGCCGTCGCGCGATACCGCGATGGCGCTCACCCTCGGACTGGAGGAAGCAGATGGTGGCCTCCAGCGCGGCTTCCGGGCCGTCCTCGACCAGGCAGTCCATGCGCAGGTGATCGAACGTGGCTGCGTTGCCCTCGGCGTAGCCCGGGGGATAGACGATCCCGAATGGGGTCGGCGTCGCGTTCTTCGTCGCCCCCGGCGTGTACGGGTACAGCGCGTAGCCCTCGTACAGGAGCGAGTCGAGCAGGCTCTCGAGTGCCTTCTCCATCAGTCCGACTCCGCCGGCGCCGAGTCGAGCAGCTCGGACACGGTCGCGTCCATCGTCGGCGCAGCGCGCTCGGCCTTGCGGCGCTCGAGGCGCTCGATCGTCGCCTTGTCGAGGGCGATCCAGCCCCGGAAGGGATAGCTCTCCTCCATCATCACCCGCCAGGCGGATGCGGGCATGTCGAAGCGGGCCGAGCAGTCCCATGGCACCTGGGTCAGCTGCATGCGCCCGTCGTCGCCCTCCCAGATCACGGTGCCGTTGAAGTGGAAGCGAAGCGGGCAGGTGCCGCCGCTGAGACCGTTCAGGTACTTGGTGGCGCCGACCTCGTGGTCGTAGGTGCATGGCAGCTCGAGCGCGAAGCGGGCCGAGTCGTTGAAGCTGGGGACGAGGACCTGAGCCTGAGCCCACCGCAGGCTGGACGTAGTCGATGCCCAGCGCTCGGGCTCGCCGAACAGTTCCACCAGCCGCTCGCGCTCGGCGTCGTCGTAGCGGCGCTTGGAGGGCTCGATCTCGATCATCGCCGTCAGCGCCACCGTGTAGATGCTGCGGCCGGTGGACTCGGTGGCGTCGATGTCGAAGCGCAGGGTGGGGGAGGCCGCCCGCTCGACGTGGCCGACGCCGGCCACCGTGAAGTCGGGGATCGGGCGGTCGGTCGGCTGAGCCGTCTCGGTCGCGGCGTCCCGGGCCGCTCGCGCGGCCTGCGCGGCCGGGCCTTGCCGGGCGCCGGCGCCGTTCCCGCCTGTGGGGCTCATGCGGGGACGCTCCGCGAGCGCAGCTCGTCGAAGAATTCGGCGATCGCCTGCTCGGGCCCGCTGCCGCCGGAGATGCCCTCCCAGGCGATCTTCACCAGTCCGACCAGGCGGTAGCACTCGTCCACGGGGACGATCGCGTGCTGCGGGGGATCCGACATGCGGTTGACCAGCAGTGCCTCCCCGTCGGCGTCGAGGCTCTCGAGGATCGGGTTGGCGCTCTTCAGCTCCTCCCACGCGTTCAAGTCCAGCTCTGACTCCATCGACCCGCCCGGGCTGGGGTAGAAGGCGACGATGCCTCCGGCGGTCGTCGAGTCCAGGAAGAAGGCGAGCCCGATCGGGAGGCCGAACGCCGCCCACAGCTCGTCGGAGAGCTCGAAGTCGTCGAGCCAGGCGATCCTCGTGCCGGTCGGGCGCAGCTCGGGGTCGCCGGAGCGCATCGCCACGCAGGGCTCGCAGGCGCACAGGATCTGGCGTTCGGTGAGGTGCAGGAGGTGGCGGTGGTCGGCCGAGATGTCGTTGCCGCAGAGGTCGCAGCGTTCTTCGCCGGGTTTGCCATTGGCCGCCGCATCGGTGCCCTTCGGGGTCAGACCCCCGCCGGGGATCTGACCCCGGCTTGCGGTTCCCGGTTTGGCCAGCTTCCGCAGGCCGGAGACCATCTCGGCTCGCCGGCGGGAGGAGATGATCCGGTCGGTGGATTCGCTCATGCGGCCAGGGCCACGCGGGTGCCCTCTGGGCCACCCAGCAGCGGCACCGGCTCGAGCTGGAGCCGGTCGTCGTCCAGCGAGCGGCCGGCGCGCGGCAGGTGGAAGTTGCGGGCGCACTCCGGGCACGTCAAGGTACCGTCCGCGAGCGCCCCGTCGTGCAGCGCTGAGTGGCATCCGGCGCAGGAATCCCGGTAGGCGAGGAGACCGCCCTCGACCCGCGCAACCACCAGCGGTACTCCGGCGACCTCTGCGGCTCGGACCTCGCCCTCGACGATCTGCTCGGCGCCCGGCAGGGGGAACCAGCTCGGCTGAACGCCTTCTTCGCCGGGTGCGACCTGCAGCACCGGAAGCTCCATCGCGCTGCCGGAGACCGCGGGCTGCAGGTTCTCGGCCCCCTCGACGATCAGCGCTTCGAGGTCGGGGGCGGCTTCGTCGAGCGCTTGCTTGATCGCCAGCTCCAGCGTGGAGGTGGACGCCGGGCACGTCTTGCAGCTCCCCTCCAGCGAGATCCGCGCCGTCCCGTCCTTCACCTCGAGCAGCTCGACGTTGCCGCCGTGGGACTCCATGTACGGGCGCACGCTCTCCAGCGCCTCGCTGACCCGCTCCTCGAGCGGTATCGGATAGAGGTCGTGGATCAACATCAGGCTCGCGACGAGGCCGTCCTCCTGCAGCCGCTCGCGCAGCCGCTCGCCGGCCTCACCCTCCTCGGACATCGCGCCGAAGATGCGCTCGAGCCCCTCGCCGTAGAGCTCGAGGATCGCGGACACCAACTCGTCCGCGCTGGCGCGAGCGGCCTGGTCGGGAAGCCGCTCGAGGCGCTCCGTCAGCTCCTGAACCCGGGCCACCAGCGCCTCCGGGGGCGGCCCGAGCTCCGCCGCCGGGGCGGCGGAGCCGTTTGTCTCCGTGGCGCTCAGCTCAGCTCATCCCGGTGGGCGTGTGCTGGACCTTGCGGACCTTGCCGCCGCCGCCGTACATATGCACGCCGCACGGCAGGCACGGGTCGAACGAGCGCACCGCCCGCATGATGTCGACGCCCTTGAAGTTCTCCGGGCCGTTCTCCTCGAAGATCGGGGTGTTCTGCACCGCGTCCTCGTAGGGGCCGGGAGTCCCGTAGACGTCGCGAACGCTGGCGTTCCACGGCGTCGGCGGGTAGGGCTGGTAGTTGGCGATCTTGCCGTCCTGGATGACCATGTGATGGGACAGGACCCCGCGGGCCGCCTCGTGGAAGCCGACGCTGACGGCCTCCTGCGGCACCTTGAAGTCGTTCCAGCTCTTGGTCCGACCGGCGCGGATCTCCACCAGCGCGCGTTCCAGGCAGTGCAGGCCGATCAGGGCCGAGTACGCCTGGTGATACGTGCGGGCGCGGTCGCGCTCGATCGCGTTCGACTTCTCCGGGATGTGCCACTCCATCTCCACCTCGGGCGAGCTTGCCGTGCGCGGCAGCACCATCTGGATCGAGTGGCCCGTCGCCTTCGCGTATCCGAAGTCGACCAGGCCGGCCTTTGCGGTGCACCACTGGCGCGCGAACGGGCCACCGCCGGTGTCGCAGGCGACGTACTTGTCGTTGCGCTTGTCGTACATCCGCGGCGAGACGACCCACGAGTACTTGTCCGTGAAGTCGCGGGCCTGCGGCCGCGGCAGCGTCACCTTGTTCCAGGGGTGGCGCGGGTCCACGTCGTTGCCGAGCGGGTCCTTGGTGACGAACGGCTTTTCGCTCTCGGTCCAGTCGTCGAAGTAGGACGAGCCGAGGAGGATCCGGATCATCAGGTTGATCTCGACCAGGTCGGTCGAGATCAGCTCGCCGTCGAAAACGACTCCCGGGGTGACGTAGCGCTTGTTACCCCACGCGTCCATGTTCTCGTACTTGTAGTCGACGTAGTCGGGGTCGTCGAACGCGCCCCAGTTCACGAGGTTGGTGTCGCGATAGCCGACCATGTCGTATCCCGGCATCTCCCTGAGGAAGAAGTCGTATAGGTCGTCGTGCATGGGCACGCTGCGCTTCACGTAGTCGAAGTAGCGCATCAGGCGTACGTAGTAGTCGGTGCACGTCTGGTGTGTGATGTGCGCGCTGCACCCACCTGGGAGGATGGTCGAGGGGTGCGTGTGGCGCCCGCCGAAGAGGCAGTACATCTCGCGCGTGTAGCGGGCGACCTGGAGGGTCTCGAGATAGAACTCGCCTGTGAACGGGTTGAGCGAGCGCATGATGTCGGCAATAGTCCGGTAGCCGTGGATGTCGCCGCCGGGCGCGAGCTCCTGCTCGGCCTTCTGGAGCAGGGAGGGGTTGGTCTCCTTGACCATCTGCTCGCAGAAGTCGACGTTCGCCATGCAGTCGTTGAAGATCGCATGGTCGAACATGTAGTCCGCGGCCTCGGCGAGGTTGAACGCGAGGTCGCCGAGCGGGGGCGGTTTCACGCCGTAGGCCATGTTCTGGTTCAGGC
Source organism: Solirubrobacterales bacterium (assembly GCA_051004675.1). GTDB lineage: Bacteria > Actinomycetota > Thermoleophilia > Solirubrobacterales > 70-9 > JBDTSW01. The sequence goes on along the minus strand of JBPCKC010000021.1, from coordinate 13,839 downwards.
ACGAGCAGGTGCAGTGGTTGTCACCGCAGATGCCGCAGATGCGCGAGGTGATGAAGTGCGCGTCGCGGGGATCGATTCCCTTCATGAAGATGTCGAACCCGCGGAAGATCATCGAGGTGCTGTAGCACTTCAACACCTCCCGGTTGGTGAAGTCGATCTCGGTGTGGATGCCGAGTGAGCCCACGATCCGCGTGATCGGGTCCCACGACATCTCCTTGACCATGACCTTCGAGTCGCCTCGCGGGGTCTCTACGGTTGCCATTGCTGCTCCTCCTCGTTGATGCTCTTGGTAAGTCTCGGTCCGCTCTGCGCTTGCGCCTCTTCAGGCCTCAGCTCCCCGGTGGCGTGTAGCCGTCGGTTCGCTTCGTGTAGCCGGTCAGAATCTGCTTCCCGGGCTTGCGCCACTCGGGCTCGACGTCGTACTTGTTCTTGATGTTCCGGTGGCGGAAGTACCGGAAGATCGGGCCCGGGAAGAAGCGCTCGAACGTCGCTCCCAGGTTGCCCGCCGCGTCCGGGTCCATGAACGGCATGAACTTGTCGGGGAATCCCGGCATCGTGCATGCCATGCAGATGCCGCCGACGTTGGGGCAGCCCCCGTATCCGTCGACCCAGCCGCGGACCGGAACGTTGCACTTGACCACGGGGCCCTTGCAGCCCAGCTTCACCAGGCAGCGCGGGTCGTCGCCGTACTCGGTGGCGAACTGGCCCTCCTCGGCGAAGCCGGCGCGGTTGCAACCCTCGCGCACGGTGCGGCCGAACAGCCACGTCGGGCGCCCGAGCTCGTCGAGATCCGGCACCGGTGCCAACCCGGCGAGGTGTAGGGCAAGGTAGAGCAGCGTCTCGGTCATGTTGTCGGGCTGGGCGGGGCAGCCGGGGATGTTCACGACCGGCAGGCCCGCGCTGGACTTCCAGTTCCATCCGAGGTGGTCGGCGACGCCCATCGCACCGGTCGGGTTGTTCTTCATCGCCGGGATGCCGCCGTAGGTGGCGCAGGTGCCGATCGCGACCACCGCGGCCGCCTTCGGGGCCAGCCGGTCGAGCCACTCGCTGGTGGTGATCGGCTGCCCGGTCTTCGGGTCGTCGCCGATCGCGGCGAAGTGGCCTTCACCTGCGAGCTCCTCGTTGGGGATCGAGCCCTCGACGCAGAGGACGAACGGGTCGAGCTCACCGCGCTCGGCCTTCCACCACCACTCGATGAAGTCGGGCCCGTTCTCGTAGGCGAGGACGGGATTGTGCACGATGACCTTCGGCATGCCGGGGATGGCCTGGGTGATGATGTCTTCCAGGCTGGGGTTGACCGCCGAGGTCATGGCAACCGTGTCTCCGTCGCAGGAAAGCCCCGTCGTCATCCAGATCACGTGGGCCTCGACCGCCTCGGTCGCCTTCTGGTTCGGCACGAACTCAGCCGTTACCGCCATCGCACACCTCTCCTCTTGTTGGAACCAACAGCCATCAACAGATCCTCGGAAGCGGGTCGCCCGCCAGCAGGTCCATCACGCGTCGCCCCCCGAAGGCCGTCTCGACCAACACCATGCCCGGCGGCTCGGCGCCGACCTCACCAATGGCGACTGCGCCCTCGCATCCCGGCGTGGAGCGCAGCGCGGCGAGCGCCGGCTCGAGCTCGTCGGGCGAGACGATCGCGACCATCACGCCCTCGTTGGCGACGTACATCGGGTCGATGCCGAGAAGCTCGGCGGCACCGCCGACCTCGGGGGAGACCGGCACGTCGGCCTCGCGGACGAGGACCGATGCGCTCGAGGCCCGGGCGAGCTCGTTCAGCACCGAGGCGACGCCGCCGCGAGTGGCGTCGCGCATGCAGCGAAGCGACGGGCCGGCGGCCTCCATCAGGGCGTCGGCACCGGGCCACAGCGAGCGGGTGTCGGACTCGATCTCCGCGTCGAGGCCCAGCTCGCCGCGCGCGAGCATGATCGCCGTGCCGTGCTCGCCGATCGGGCCGGAAACGATCACGGCGTCGCCGGGCTCGAGCGCGGCGGGGGAGAGGGAGGCCCGCGGGTCACGGTGGCCCACCCCGGAGGTGCAGATGTACATCGAGTCGGCGTGGCCGCGCTCGACGACCTTGGTGTCGCCCGTGATCACGGCGACACCGGCCTCGGCGGCGGCGGTCGCGATCGCATCCACCTCGGCGCGGAGCACATCTGCGTCGAGGCCCTCCTCCAGCACCAGCGCGACGCTGATCGCGATCGGCCGGGCGCCCGCCATCGCCAGGTCGTTCACGGTGCCGTTCACGGCCAGCTCGCCGATCGAGCCGCCCGGGAAGCGGATCGGCTTGACGACGAAGGTGTCGGTGGTCAACGAGACCGCGGTGCCGGCGATGTCGACCGTGCCGGCGTCGGCGAGCTCGTCGAGGGCCTCCGAGGCGAACGCGGGGGTCAGCAGGCCCTCGATCAGCGTCTGCGTCGCCTTCCCGCCGGCGCCGTGGGCCATCGTGACGCGCTCGTCCTTGAACCTCGGGCGCTTGGCGCGGGCCGTCTCGATGATCGCGAGGATGCGCTGCTCACGGCCGGGAGCGCTCTTGGCGGGCGCGCTCACACGACCTCCTTCTCGCTCTCGCGGGAGAAGCGGCCGTAGTTGTAATAGGCCGCGCAGGCGCCCTCCGGCGAGACCATGCAGGTCCCGATCGCGTGCTCCGGCGTGCATGCGGTGCCGAAGACCTTGCACTCCCACGGCTTGATGACGCCCTTCAGGACCTCGCCGCACTGGCATGCCTTCGGGTCGGCGACGCGGACGCCGGGGACGCTGAAGTGCTCCTCGGCGTCGAACTCGGCGTAGGCGTCGGAGAGCTTGAGAGCGCTCTGGGAGATGAAGCCCAGGCCGCGCCACTCGAAGTGGGGGCGCAGCTCGAACACCTCGCTCATGACCTTCAGCGCGGCGGGGTTGCCCTCGTAGGGGACCACCCGCTTGTACTGGTTCTCCACCTCGCAGCGGCCCTCGCCGAGCTGGCGCAGCAGCATGTGGATCGCCTGGAGGATGTCGAGCGGCTCGAAACCCGCGGTCACCAGCGGTCGCTGGTAGTCGGCCGGGATGAACTCGAACGGGCGCACGCCGACGACGGTGGACACGTGGCCGGGACCGATGAAGCCGTCGAGGCGCAGGTCTGGCGAGTCCAGGAGCGCCCGGAGCGGGGGCACGATCGTGACGTGGTTGCACATCACCTGGAAGTTCTCGATCCCCTCCGCCTTGGCGCGCTTCAGCGTCAATGCGGTGGAGGGGGCGGTGGTCTCGAACCCGATCGCGAAGAACACGACCGTGCGATCGGGGTTCTGCTTCGCCAGCCGCAGCGCGTCGAGCGGCGAGTAGACCATTCGGATATCGGCGCCGCGGGCCTTGGCGTCGGTGAACGTGCCGTCGGAGCCCGGCACGCGCATCATGTCGCCGAAGCAGGTGAAGATCACGTCTTCGGTGTGGGCGAGCGCGATCCCGTCGTCGATCCTCCCCATCGGCATCACGCAGACCGGGCAGCCCGGGCCGTGGACGAGCTCGACCTCGTCGGGGAGGATGTCGTCGATCGCGTACTTGTAGATCGAGTGCGTGTGACCGCCGCAGACCTCCATGAACTTGTAGGTGCGGCCCGGCTCGACCGCCGCCAGGATCTCGCCGGCCACGACCTTGCCGAGGTCGGCGTCCCTGAACTCATCCACGAACTTCACGGAATTACTCCCGCCACGTCCTCCGCTCCCGCTTGAACACCTTGTCCGTGTCCGCGGCTTCGCCGCGGACCATTTGATCTGCTCTCGCGTCCGGGCGTGCGGGGGGGCTTCTGACCAAGGTTGCAGATCGCGGTGCCCGCGTGGACCAGGAGGACATCGGACTCCCTCACGGGTTGGGCCAGTGCGATCTCAACCGTCTGGCGCTCACCCGAGGAGTGCCGGCAGAGGGCCAGCTCGTGCTCGTGGTCGATCCGCAGGACCCGCATCTCCTCGGCGACGTCGCCGCAGGTGATGCAGCCTTCGTTCGGGTCGCAATGCGGCTCGTCGGGCACCCGAAGCTCTGGCTGCGCGGACGTCACTCGATAACGCTCGCTCTCAGCTCTTCGAGCTCCTGCTCGTAGTCCGCGCCCATTCCCTCGAGCATCTTCCGGGTCGCCATCGCCTCGGCCTCGTCGACCTTGGAGAGCGCGAAGCCGACGTGGATCAAGACCCAGTCGCCGATGCCGACGCCGCCCTCCTCCTCATCCAGGAGGCCGATGTTGACGTTCCTGCGCACCCCCGCAACGTCGACCTTGGCGAGCCGGTTCGACTCGTCGACCACCTCCAAGATTTGCCCGGGTATCGCCAGGCACATAACTGGTGCTCTTCCTCTCGAATGGCCCCGGCGGTCAACCTACCACTTTGTGACCGTGGGCTCAAATCCGTCCGAAGCGGTCGGATTTACGGGGCGGGAGTCGCGATCAAAACGCACTTGCAACCCGATCGCAAGAGCGATAAGGTCGCGCAGAAGTGACCACCGCCCACCTCACGCCGGAGGTCCCGGCAGAGAGCGTCGAGGACGCGCTGGCCACCCTCAAGGCGGAGGGCTTGCGGGTCTCGGCGGCGCGTCGGCTGCTGGTCGAGGCCCTGTTCGCGGCCGGCGGGCCGGTCACCGCCGAGCAGATCGCGGCCGGGTCGGGCGGCCGGGTGCTCGAGTCGGACGTGGGCTCGGTCTATCGCAACCTCGAACTGCTGGAGCGGGTAGGCCTCGTCCGCCACGCCCACCTCGGCCACGGGCCCGCCGTCTACGCGCTCGCGGGCAAGCTCGCGCCCGCATACCTGATCTGTGAGCGGTGCGGCGGTCGCCGCGCGCTCACGGACCGCGAGCTCGAGCCGCTGCGCCGGTCGATCCGCACCCGCTTCGGCTATCAAGCCCGCTTCCGCCACTTCCCGATCACCGGCCTCTGCGAGACCTGCGCCAAGCGGTTTCAGCAGGAGGAGGGCGAGGCATGAGCTTCGACGCCCTGTTCGCCCCGGTCGAGCGTACCGACGAGTGGCTGACGGGCTTCTTCGAGGGGGCGCCGTTGCTGGTTGCGCTGGGCTTGGCGCTGGTGCTGGGCCTGCGCCACGCATCCGATCCGGATCACCTCGTGGCCGTCACCTCGCTGATGGCCGGCGACGACGCCGACTCACGCCGCGCGGTTCGGCTCGGCGCTTGGTGGGGCGTGGGCCATGCGACGATGTTGCTCGCGATCGGCCTGCCCCTGATCGCCTTCAAGTCAGAGCTCCCCACCTGGCTCGAGAGCGGCGCCGAGAAGGCCGTCGGCGTGGTCATCGTCGTCCTCGCCGTCCGGGTGATCTGGAAGTGGGTGCACGGGGACTACCGGGCCGGCCCTCATCGCCATGCCGAGGCCTCCGATGCGCCCGCGACGGGCTCCCATCGCCACTTACGTGACGGCTCGGCCCCCGAGCACCGGCACGTTCACGTGCGAACGCCGCAGCAGGCCTTCGGGATCGGCCTCCTTCATGGCCTTGCCGGTACCGGAGCGGTCGTGCTGCTCCTGATCGCTGCGCTCCCCACGAAGCTCGAGGCGGCCGCGGCCCTGGCGGTCTTCGCGCCGATGTCGATCGCCTCGATGGCCGCGTTGAGCGGCGCCTTCGCCTGGATCCTGACCCGGCCGGTCGTCGAACCGCTCTACCGCCGGGTTCTGATTCCCGTCCTCGGCCTCTTCGGCGTGGTCTTCGGCCTCTGGTACGTCGGGCTCGGCTAGCGGCCCGGTACCTCAGTAGCGCGTGAAGCGCTTCGTGTCCTCGTCGAAGTCCGCAACCATCTCGGCCGAGAGGGTCGGCTTCGTCCGCCGGATCGCCTCGAGGAAGTCGTCTGCCCTGGCACGGTGGATGGCCTCGCCGACGTGCTCGCGCTCGAATGCGCGCGGATCCGGGATCGGTGTCTACGGCATTCCGGCGGCGAACGAGATCGCGTAGACGTTGACGCCCGGGCCGGTGCGCAGGGCCAGCTCGTGGCGCTCGTGGGCGGGGTGCTCGGCGAGCTCGTACAGGCCCGGCCCGTCGATCGGCACCGAGCGCCCGGGGCAGCCGTCGAGTTCGAGCGTCAGCTCGCCGGTTCCGTCGGCGGCAGCGTAGGCCGCCCCCGCGGCGTACTCCAGCTCGAGAGGTGTGCCGGGTCCATCCGGCTCCCACGGATCGCCGGGCCCACCACCGGGAAAGAGCTCCTCGGTGGGCGCCGCGACCCCCGCGCCGGGGGCGTCGGAGGGCCGCAGCGGGGCCATCGGCTCCGGCAGCTCCACAAGCGCGTCGGCGCTGCGCAGCTCCTCCTGGATCGCCTCCTCCGTGGCCCGGTAGTCGCCCTCGCCGAAGTGAAACCAGGCGAGCGCCCGGTCGCTGTTCCACAGGAACAGCGAGGGCCAGCCCTTGGCCCCGTAGTCGTTCCAGATCGCGTAGGAGGAGTCCTGAGCAACCGGGTAGGAGATACCCAGGCCCTCGATCCCGGCCGCGATCGCCTCGGCCGTCTTCGTGAACGGGAACCTCGGAGAGTGGATGCCGAGCACGGTGAGCCCGTGCTGCGAGTAGCGGCGATGCCACTCGCGCACGTACGGCAGGGCGCGAACGCTGTTGAGCTGGGCGAAGTCGAAGAAGTGGACCAGGACGGGGCCGGCGGCGGTCAGCTCGGGCATCGACGCGGGCTCCCCGTTCAGCCAGCGAACGCGCGGGGGCAGCTCGGGGGCCGCGATATCGGCTCGGGGGGGTCTCGCCATCGCCGGGGGCTAGGCGGTGCGCCGTGCGTGCGAGAGGTCGTAGACCGGCGGGCGGAAGCGAAGCGCCGGGTCGTTCGACGCCTCGAGTCCCTCGGTGAGCCGCATCGGGTCGAAGACGATGCCGTCGTCGGCCTCGTCGTCGATGGCGGTGACCTCCAGGGTGCCCGCGATCACCCGTTCACGATCCTTGGGCCACACCGAGGACGGGTCGTGGGGGTCGTCGTCCGCGGCGGCGATCTGCAGGTCCATCTCCATCCGCACCGGCCCGCGGCTGAGGCGTTCGGACAGCTCGTCGAACAGGTAGTCGCGGCCGGCGGCCTTGGCGTCGCGCCGCGAGATGTTGGCCTCCGGGATCGTGGGCCGCCACGTGTAGCGGACCCACGTCGTCTCGCCCTCGCCGTTCGTCATGCCGAAGGCGTGCAGGGCTTTGTACGAGCGGGCGGCGAAGCTCGTTGGAAGTGAGGCCATGCCTCTCATGGTGCCGGGGAGGGCCAGGATCGCCTTCGGGGTCCGCGCCAGCAGCCCTGGCATGTGGGCCAGCCCGGACAGCGACGGCTTGCTCGCCCGCACGGAGTCAAAGAATCCCTCCTGGTCTTTGAACGGGAACCGGTCGAGGGTCTGAGAGAGGATGTCCGTGCGGGAGCCGTCGGGCAGGTGGAAGCTCACGGCGAGGCCGCGAACGTCCGGGTCGTAGTCGGGCACGGTGGGATCGCCGCCCCCGTTCGAGAATCGAACCGAGACCGGGACCCGTTCGCCGCTCAGGTGCGCCGCGCGCGAGAGGCGCGCCCCTTCCTCACTTCCGGTGAAGGTCGCGGTGCAATGCACCCCTTTCGCGTGCAGCGCGCGATGGCGCGGATGCACGCCAAAACGCCCGTTGATGACCCGAAGGCCCTCCTCTGGGGTGGTCATTGCCGGACAGTATGCTCATGAGAGCCCCACCACGAACCAGGGAGTCGAAGTTGAGCAACAGCATCTGGCAGCGAATCGAGTCGAGCCGCGAGCGCTGGGACGTCCTGCGCCACCCGTTCTACCAGCGGTGGTCGGCCGGCGAGTTGACGCGTTCCGAGCTGGCCGACTACTCGGGCCAGTACCGCCACGCCGTCGAGGCGATCGCCGAGATGAGCGAGTCGGTGGCCGATGCCCTGCCCGAGCGTGAGGACCTGCGCCGCCACGCGGCAGAGGAGCTTGGCCATGTGCCCCTGTGGGACGGCTTTTTGGGCGAGGCCGGAGGCGACGCCGGCGCCGAGCCCACCCCGGAGACCGCGGAGTGCGTTCGCGCCTGGACCGCATCGGGCGACGCTCTCGCGACGCTCGCCCGCCTCTACGCGGTCGAGAGCGGGCAGCCTCAGATCTCGCTGACGAAGCGCGAGGGGCTGCTCGAGCGCTACGGGTTCGCCGACGGGGCCGGGACCGCCTACTTCCGTGTCCACGAGAAGCGCGACGTCGAGCACGCCGCCGAGGCGCGTGAGCTGATCGACGAGCTGGCGAGCGAGGCCGACGCAGACCGCGTCGCCACCGCCGCCGAGTCGGCGTTTCGGGCTAACTGGCGCCTCCTCGACGGCGTCTGATCCCGGTGCGGCGCAGCCGCCGGCTGCGTCATCGGTCGCTCGCGTGCGGAGCACGCCACGCTCCCTGCTTCCTTGCCGGTGGCAGCCCCGCGCTCGGGATCCACTAGCCCGCGCGCCCTAGACTTCGGGGCGGTGAACCGCTGGGGAGACCGCATACTCGGGATCGTCCTCGGGCTGGTGATCGGGATCGCGATCGTCGCCGTCTTCGTGTTCGTCTTCAGCGAGGAGACCGTTGACGCACCCTCGCTCGAGGGTGGCGCCCGCCAGGAGCAGGCCCGGTGAGCGGCGCGCGCATCGCCGTGGTCGGCGGTGCGCTGGTGGCGGCCGTCGCGCTCCTCGTCGTCATGAGTGGAGGCGAAGATGACGACCCCGCGGCGACCGCCACGGAGATCGCGTCCAACGCTTCCGAGAAGCCGGAACGGGACAAGCCGCCCGACGACGAGCCGAGACTCGAGGCGCCGGTGATCGAGGTGGAGGACGGCAAGCCGGTTGGCGAGCTCCAACGGCTCTACTTTCAGGCCGGCGAGCGAATCGCCCTCGTCGTCAGCTCCGACACGGGGATGGACCTTCACCTCCACGGCTACGACGTCGAGCAGAGCGTCGTGGCCGGAGGGACGACGAAGTTCGACGTGCCGGCCGACATCGAGGGCGTGTTCGAGCTCGAAGGGCACGACCTCGCGACGCCGATCGCTGAGATCACGGTCTCCCCGGGCTGATGGCCCCGGGCTCCCGACGCAGGCGGCCTGGGGCCGCAGCTGGTGCTGCCCTCACCGGCCTCGGTACCGCGGCGCTCGCCTTCCCGGCGGTCGCCGGGGCCCACGGCGCGCTGGTGGGAAAGCAGGACCTGCCGATCCCCGAGTGGCTCTTCGCGTGGGGGGCCTCACTGGTCCTGATCGCGTCGTTCGTTGCCCTCACCATCGCCTGGAGGGAGGCTCGGTTCGAGGGCGAGCGCTGGCGGCCGGTCTCCGTGCGCCTCTCGGCGCTCCTCGTCAACCGCGTCACGGCCTTCCTCGCCGGCGCACTCAGCGTGTTCCTGTTGGGCCTGGTCGTCTATGCGGGGCTCGAGGGCACCGAGTCGCCCGATCGCAACTTCGCCCTCACCTTCATCTTCTCGACCTTCTGGCTCGGGCTCGTGGTGGCCTCGGCGCTGCTGGGGGACGTCTTCCGGGCCCTCAACCCCTGGCGGGCGATCGCTCGGACCGTCGCGGGGCTGTTCACGCTCGTCGCACGGCAATCGCCCCCGGCGCCGCTTCGCTACCCCGAGCGCCTTGGTCGCTGGCCGGCGGTCGCCGGCATCGCGGCCTTCGCCTGGTTCGAGCTGGTGTACGCGCTGAGCGGGTTCCAGGCGGTCGGGCTCACACCGCACAGCGTCGCGGTCGCGACGCTCCTCTACTCAGGCATCACGTTCGTGGGCATGTCGCTGTTCGGGATCGAGAAGTGGCTCGAGCGCGGCGAGGCGTTCTCCGTCCACTTCAACATGTTCTCGCGGCTTTCCCCGCTGGAGGTTCGCGACGGGCGGTTGGGGCGCCGGGGGTGGCTCACCGCCACCACGGGCTGGGCCACGGTCCCCGGTTCGGTCGCGCTGGTCCTGCTGGTGATCGGGGTGACGGCGTTCGACGGCGCCTCGGAGGGTTTTCTCGCGGAGCCGATCAAGTCACTCGCCGACGCGGTCGACGGCCTTGGCGCGCTGGCCTCGGTGCGGCTGGCGAACACCGCCTACATGCTCGCGACCGTCGGCGCCGTGGCCGCGATCTTCTGGGCGGGCGTGGCCGGGATGCACACCGTCCGCGACCGCTCCGGCGAGCACTCCACCCGCGAGCTGGCGGGCCGGTTCGCGCACGGCTTCATCCCGATCGCCCTCGCGTACCTGGTGGCCCACTACTTCAGCTTCTTCGTCTTCCTCGAGCAGGCCCAGTTCACGTTCCTGCTCTCGGACCCCCTGGGAGACGGCTCAAACCTGTTCGGCACGGCGGACTCCGGGATCGACTACGGGTTGCTCTCGTCGAACTTCGTCTGGTACGTGCAGGTGGGTGCACTCGTCGTCGGCCACGTCCTCGCCCTGGTCCTCGGGCACGACCGCGCGCTCAGCACCTACGGTGACGCGCGCAGCGCGGCCCGCTCCCAGTACTGGATGCTGGCGATGATGGTCGGCTTCACCACCCTCGGGCTGTTCCTGCTCTCGGTCTCGAACGCGTGAGCCTCGCCGCCGGGATCATCCTGCCGCTCGCCCACGTCAGCCATTGGTGGATGTACGTCCTCTACGCGGTCCCGGTGATCATCGTCCTCGGCTCCGTGGTGATGACGCTGGTCAAGGAGCGCCGGGGCGGCGAGCCCGACGAGGATGCCTGACGGGCGGAGCGACCCGCGCTAGCGGTGTACGAGCTGGCCGAGGCGCTGCTCGAGGCGCTCGGCCAGCTCGTCGCGGGCGGGTCCGCGCGGGGCGCGTTCGACCAGCTCGCCGACGAATCCCTCCACGACGAGCTGTGTGGCCGCCGCGTGGGAGAGGCCGCGGGCCTTGAGGTAGTGGAGCTGCTCGGGGTCGAGTTGGGCTACGGCCGCCGCGTGGGTGCAGCGCACGTCGTCCGCCTCGATCTCGAGGCCGGGAATGGCGTCGGCGTGGGCGTCCTTGGAGAGCAGGAGATTGCGGCTCTCCTGGAAGGCGTCGGTCTGCTGGGCGCCTGGATCGACCTTGATCATCCCGCGCCAGACGGCGGTGGCCTTGTCGGTCAGCACGCCGCGGAACGCCAGGTCGGAGTTCGTGTGGGCGCCCACGTGCTCCTGAGTCGTGTCGTAGTCGAGGTGCTGAGTGCCGGTGCCCGCGTACGCGCCGGTGACACGAGCCGACGATCCGCGCCCGGCGAGCTTGGTCTCCATCCGCACCTTGCCACGCGCCGAGCCGAAGCCCAGGGCGGTCCACTCGAGGTTGGCGTCACGGCCGATCTCGGCGCGCTGGGTGGCGAATACCCAGCTTTGGTCGGAGAGCTCCTGCTCGCAGACATAGCGCAGCGTTGCGGCGTCGCCGACGACGAGCTCCACGACCGCGTTGAAGAGGCCCTCGCCGTCGGATGAGTAGCGCTCCCAGACCTCCGCCTCGGCGCCTTCGGCGACCACGATGAGCATCCGCCAGTTGACCTCCTCATCCGCGGAGGCCGCGATGTCGAGGCGAAGCGGCTCGGCCAGGCGAGCCCCGCGCGGGACGTAGACCAGGACCCCGTCGCGCCAGCGGGAGGCGTTACGGGTCACGAACGGGTCGTCGCCCGGCACGAGGCTGCCGAGGTGCGCGCGTACGACGTCGGGGTGCGAGACGGCCGCCTCGGCCAGCGGCAGGATCACGACCTCGTCGTCGTCATGAGGAAGGCCCTCGACGCTCGCCAGGCCGTCGTCGTAGGCGTCGAGGTCGAGGCTCGAGAGGTCGGTGAACTCCCAGCCCTTGTCCTTCTGGGTCGGCAGCTCCAGCCCGACCGAGGCCTGCTTGGCCTCGTCACGCGTCTTACGCAGCCAGGCGGTCTCGGCTACGGAGGGTGCCGCCGCAGCGGCCTCAGCCCCCGGGGGGCTAGCCAATGGAACCTTCCATCTGTAGCTCGATCAGCCGGTTCATCTCGACGGAGTACTCCATCGGAAGCTCCTTGGCGATCGGCTCGATGAACCCGTTCACGATCATCTTCGACGCCTCCTCCTCGTCCAGCCCGTGCGACTGGAGGTAGAAGAGCTGGTCCTCGCCGACCTTGGAGACCGAGGCCTCGTGGCCGACGTTGGCGTCGGACTCGTCGATCCGGATCGTCGGGTAGGTGTCCGAGCGCGACTCGGGGTCGAGCAGGAGAGCGTCGCAGACGACCTTCGACCGTGCCTCGGTCGCGCCCTCCGCGACCTCGAGCAGGCCGCGGTACGTGGCACGGCCACCGTCCTTCGAGATCGACTTCGAGAAGATCGAGGAGGTCGTCCCCGGGGCGCCGTGGATGATCTTGCCGCCGGCGTCCTGGTGCTGGCCCTTGCCGGCGAACGCGATCGAGAGGATCTCGCCGTGCGCCTTCTCGCCCAGGAGGTAGATCGACGGGTACTTCATCGTCAGCTTCGAGCCGAGGTTGCAGTCGACCCACTCCATCGTCGCGTTCTCGTAGGCGACCGCCCGCTTGGTGACCAGGTTGAAGACGTTCTGCGACCAGTTCTGGACGGTCGTGTAGCGGACCCGCGAGGACGGCTTGGCCGCGATCTCGACGACCGCCGAGTGCAGCGAGTCGGAGGAGTAGACGGGTGCGGTGCAGCCCTCGATGTAGTGCACGTCCGAGCCTTCCTCGGCGATGATCAGCGTCCGCTCGAACTGGCCCATGTTCTCGGTGTTGATCCGGAAGTAGGCCTGCAGCGGCATCTCGACCTTGACGCCGGCGGGCACGTAGACGAACGAGCCGCCCGACCAGACCGCCGAGTTCAGCGCGGCCAGCTTGTTGTCGTTGGGCGGGATGATCGTCGCCCAGTACTCGCGGACCAGGTCCTCGTGCTCCCGAAGGGCGGTGTCCATGTCGGTGAAGATCACGCCCTGTGCCTCGAGCTTCTCGTTCACCTGGTGGTAGACCGACTCGCTCTCGTACTGGGCGCCGACGCCGGAGAGGAACTTGCGCTCGGCTTCCGGGATGCCCAGCTTGTCGAAGGTGTTCTTGATGTCGTCGGGGACCTCGTCCCAGCTTCGCTCCGAGCGCTCCGACGCGCGGACGAAGTAGTGGATGTCGTCGAAGTTGATCTGGCCCAGGTTGCCGCCCCAGGTGGGGGTGGGACGGTCCATGAAGTGGTCGTAGGCCTTGAGGCGGAAGTCGCGCATCCACTGCGGCTCCTGCTTGTAGGAGGAGATCGACTCGATCAGCTCGCGCGAGAGCCCCTTGGGCGCCTTGTAGGCGTAACCCGTCTCCGGGTCGGAGAATCCGAAGCGCTCCTTGTAATCGGAGCCGATGTCCTTCAGGCCCGCCTCGGACTGGGTGAGCTGCTTTTCGGATCCGACTGTCTCGGGCGTTGCCATCGTGGGTTCAGACCTCCAGCTTGACTTGGTCGCCGTCGTCGGTGACCTCGAAGACGGCGACCGGCTTGAACGCCGGGAGCGTCTTCGGACGGCCGGTCCTCAGATCGAAGAGCGAGCCGTGACGCGGGCATTCCACTGTACAGGCGGCTGCGTCGAACTCCCCCTCGGCGAGCGGGCCGTCGTCGTGCGAGCAGCGATCCTCGATCGCGACCAGCGAACCGTCCTGGCAGCGGAAGATCCCGATCTTGCGATCGTCCGCATACACCAGGCGCATTTCGCCCGTCGAAAGATCCTCGCTTTTGCACACCGTGACTTCAGGCACAATATTCCTAGTTGCGAGGTCGGGATTTTAGCGAGAAGGAGCGATCACCCCCGTCGGCGTCCCCCGCACGGCCATCGCTCCTCCGCGCGCCGGCGGCGCCTAGACGAGCAATTCCGCGATCCCCACGCACGCGGATGACGCACGGATGCCGTCGCTGGATCGCGCCCGGGCTCCTCGCCCGTACCTCCTGGTACGGGCCTCGTCCCCCGTCCACGCCCAGCTCGGCACCGTGCGCCCC
>JBPCKC010000020.1:0-20029 GCA_051004675.1 Solirubrobacterales bacterium | reverse complement strand
GCCTTGGTCTCGTCGCGTCCCTCTCCCCGCCACCCCCCCGAGCCCGTCGCCCACGGCGCGCTGGCGAAGGACGAGCGCGACGACTGGGCCTGGGCCAGCGAGGCAGCCGCGCGCGACGTCGCCGAGGGCCGCGCCGAGCAGGCCGTGGTGTGCTGCTGGACGGGAACCGGCGCATCGATCGCGGCGAACAAGGTTCCCGGGGTCCGGGCGGCGCTGTGCGCCGACGCCGCCACCGCCGAGGGCGCCCGGCGCTGGAACGACGCGAACGTCCTCGCGCTCAGCCTGCGAACCACGTCGGAGGCCGAGCTGGGCGAGATCCTCGACGCCTGGTTCGCGGGCGAGGCCAGCGACGAGAGCGACGACGTCGCGAACGTCGAGCACCTCGGCGAGATCGGGCGCGCCTGATGCGGCGCCTGCTCCCAGACCCCGGCGAGACCTCGCTCTCCGACCAGCTCGGCACCTTGGACTTCGCCGCCCGAGCGCACGCCGAGCGCCCCTACACCTACACCAACTTCGTCCTCACGCTCGATGGCCACGCGACGCTCGGCGGGCGCTCCGGGCCGATCGGCAGCGAAACCGACACCCACCTGCTGGTGGGCCTGCGCCTCACCGCCGACGCGTTGATGATCGGCGCGGGGACGATGCGGGCGGAGGGCTACGGGCGCCCGGTCTCCGACCCGGCGAAGCGCGAGCGCCGGGAGGCCCGCGGGCTCGCGGCCGACCCGCTGATGGTGATCGTGGGGAGCCTCGACCTTCCGTGGGAGGCGCCTCTCTTCACCGAGGGCGAGGGCGCCGTGCTGATCCTCACCGCCGACGCCGGGGAGCCGCCCGAGACCGCGACCGCCGTGGACGTCCAGCGCTACGAGCGCCGCGTGGACCTCGTCGCCGCGATGCATCATCTGCGTGTGGAGCGCGGGGTGCGGGCGCTTTTAAGCGAGGGCGGGCCCAACCTCCACGGGCAGCTCATCGAGGCGGGCCTGGTCGACGAGCTGTTCGTGACCCACGCCCCAAAGCTGGGCGGTGGCGAGGGACCCGGCCTGGTCGCGGGCCTCGCCGAGCGCGAGCGCCCGGTGGTGGTCGAGTGGCTGCTGGAGGAGGACGGCGAGCTGTTCGGGCGCTACCGGGTCGAACCCGGCTGACGCGGCCTCACACCAGGGGGCCCATGCGCTCCGGGGCGGGCGGCAGGTCGCCCCTCTCCTCGGCGATCTCCTCGCCGCGGCGGAGCATCCTCAGGAAGATGATCGTGCCGCCCAGGATCGCGGCGACTCCGCAGGAGAGCTGCACGCTCAGGATCCCCTCCCGCGTCCAGTAGACGTCGCGCAGGTCGAGCAGCAGCGCCGCCTCGTCGAAGGTCAGCCCGATGCCGGCGCCGAACGGAAGCGCGAGGGTCTGCTCGAGCTTCGGGTTCTGGGTGATCAGGCCGGCGCCGCCCGCCGCGAAGGCGATCAGGATTCCGGGCACGAAGTGATGGATGTGGCGCCCGCCCAGCCGGACGTCGCCGGTGGGCCACCAGCCGGAGCGAATCCCGGCGGTCGAGACCCGCATCAAGACGAAGCCCCCGGCGAAGCCGGTGAGGATGTTGAAGAGCACGGTCTCGCCCCTGGGCGTGGCGTCGTAGCCCTCGAGCGCGACCGCAACGGTGTCGGAGGTCGCCTCCCCCGCGGCGCTGATCGCGTGCTCCGCGGAGTCGAGGACCGTCTCGGCCTCCGGCTTCTCCAGCGCCCGCCGGCGCGCGAGCTTCGCGAGCTCGCCCAGCAGCACCGTCCCCGCCGTGGCGGCGGCGATGCCGGCAAGGCCCAGGGTCAGCCGGTCCGCCCGGTGCCCGTTGCCGCGCCGCGACCTGTCCATGCGCTCAATCTAACGGGCCGCCCGGAGCGTCCGGCGCCGGCCGCGGCGCGAACTGTGACGGACGGCGGCGGGCTAGAGGCGGATCAGGTTCTCGGCCTCGATCCCCCGAGTGGCTCCGCGGAAGTCCACCACCAGCGGAGCCCCGGCGACGATCGCCTCGAGGTCGAACTCCGGATGGGCCGTCACGAGGCAGGCGACGTCGCAGTCCGAGAGCGCGCCGGCCAGTGGGACTGACTCGAGGCCAAGCTCGGCCAGCTCGGGCACGTGCGGGTCGTGATAGGAGACCTCGGCTCCGAGGTCGCGCAGCAGGTGGGTGATCTTCAGCGCGGGGGCCTCGCGCACGTCGCCGACGCCCGCCTTGTAGGCGACTCCCAGCAACAGGACGGCGGTGCCCTTCACGGCCTTGCCGACATCGTTGAGCGCGCTCTGGACCTTCTTGACGCAGAAGTGCGGCTGATTCTGGTTGATCTTTCCGGCCAGCTCGACGAACTCGGTCGGAAAGTCGTACTCGCGGGCCTTGAAGGCGAGGTAGAAGGGGTCGACCGGCAGGCAGTGGCCGCCCATCCCGGGCCCGGGGTCGAAGCGCATGAAGCCGAACGGCTTGGTCGCGGCCGCGTCGATCACCTCCCAGATGTCGATTTCCATCCGGTCGCAGAGAATCGCCATCTCGTTTACGAGCGCGATGTTCACGGACCGGAAGATGTTCTCGAGGAGCTTCGAGAGCTCGGCGGCCTCGGGAGTCGAGACCGTCACGACCTCGTCGCAGATCAGCTCGTAGAGCTCGACCGCGCGGTCGCGACAGGCGCCCGTCAGGCCGCCGACCACCTTCGGCGTGGTCCGCATCGTGTGGTCGGTGCGCCCGGGGTCGATCCGCTCGGGCGAGAAGGCGAGGTGGAAGCCGGTCCCGGCGGCGAGCCCGGACTCCTCCAGGATCGGGCGCAGCCGGTCGCGGGTGGTGCCCGGGTAGGTGGTGGACTCGAGCACGACGAGCTGGCCCTCGCGGAGCACCGGCCCCAGCGAGGAGGCCGCATCGACGACGTAGGTGAGGTCGGGCTCGCGCTGGTTGGCCAGGGGCGTGGGGACGCAGATCACGAGGGCATCGCAACTGCCGAGATGCTCGTAGGAGGTGGTGGCGGTGAAGCGCTCGGCAACGTCGCGCAGTCGCTGCGAGGCGATGTCCTCGACATCCGACTCCGAGCGGCGCAGGCGCTCGACGCGACGCGCGTCGGAGTCGACGCCGATCACGTCCGATCCCGCCTCGGCGAACGCGACCGCAAGCGGCAGCCCGACGTAGCCGAGGCCGATGATGCCGACCTTCATGAGCTCGGGATTCTAGGAGCGTCCAGCTCGCGCACGGCCGCGGCGAGCTCTCCCGCATCCGCCGTTGCGTCCAGGGTCACGCCGGCTACCCGGCCGATCAGCGCGGCCGCGTCGTCCTCGGCCACGCGTACCCACGCGGTCGCGACCCGGAGCTTGACCGCGGTCAGGGCGGCGCCGAGGGCAAAATCGCCCGAGCCCACCACGAGGACCGCCCCGGGCCCTGGCTGACCCAGCGCGGCCTCGCCGGCTCGCAGGCCGGCCACGAGCGCCGCGCCGGCCCCGGGGTGCCCCCCCTGCGTAGGCCCCTCGTGGCGGACGTCGAGGCCCTCGGCCGAGAGCCCTGCGACCAGCGCCGAGGCCTCCTCGCCCCCGAAAACGATCACTCTCACGCTTGGGAACACTAAGGGTGGGGAAAGGGACGGCCGATGGGATGGATGCCCCCGAGCCGTCTTTTCGCCCGAGGGGGCGGGAAAAAGGTACGACGGGCAGACCACCGACCGCGTGGAAAGATAGGATCGATTGGCGATGAAACGGATCATGGCTCCCTGGAACGCAGGCGTAAGCGCCGCCCGGCACGTGCGCTGGTTCCTCAGCTACCAGATCTCCGGCGAGACTCGCGCCTCGCGCTAGCCTCGCTCGGCGGCGGCGCGCCCGCTTCCGCCGTGCGGCACAATCCTCTGCGTCCACCACCGACGGGAGCAGAGGGATGGCGAAGGAACCGCGTGCAATTCAAGGGAAGGTAGTCGCGATCACGGGCGGGGCCCGTGGGATCGGCAAGGCCACGGCCGAGGCGCTGGCGCGCAAGGGCGCACGGGTCGCGATCGGCGACCTCGACACGGCGCTCGCCGCCGAGACCGCCGAGGGCCTGGCGTCCGAGGCGATCGGCCTCGAGCTGGACGTGACCAAGCGCGAGTCGTTCGCCGACTTCTTGGCGCAGGTCGAGGAGCGTCTTGGCCCGCTCGACGTGATCGTCAACAACGCGGGCATTATGCCGCTCGGCCAGTTCGTCGACGAGGACGACGCCACGGCCACGCGGATGATCGACATCAACCTCCACGGGGTGATCTTCGGGATGAAGCTCGCGCTGCCCGGAATGCTGCGCCGCAACACGGGCCACATCGTCAACATCGCCTCCCAGGCCGGCAAGGCCGGCTTCCCGGGCGGCGCCACCTACTGCGCGACCAAGCACGCCGTCGTCGGGCTCAGCGAGGCCGTCCGCGCCGAGACCCGCGAGACCGACATCGAGGTCTCCTGCGTGATGCCCGCCGTGGTCAATACCGAGCTCGGCTCCGGCCTGGTGGAGTCGCGGGGCGTGAAGGTCAGCCAGCCCGAGGACGTGGCCACCGAGATCGTCCGCGCGCTCGAGTACCCGAAGTTCGACGTGTTCGTTCCGCGCGGAACCGGCGTCGTGTACCAGATCACGGGAGCGCTTCCCCGCCGCGCGCGCGAGGGGATCGCCCGGGCGATGAAGGCCGATCAGGTCCTCGCCAACCACGACAAGACGGTTCGCGCCTCCTACGAGGACCGCGCCGCCCATTCCGAGCCCGGGCTGGAGCCGGAGGCGGCCGCCTCCGACGAGGTCTCCTCGAAGCCCGCCTAACCGAAGCGTCCTGCCCTCACCACCCAGCGGGTGTACAGGGCAGGACACTCCAGCGGGCGTAGGGGCAGGACACTCCAGCGGGCGGAGCTCAGGCGACGCGGTTCGGGGGCTCGGCGCCCTCGAGCACGGCGAGCACGTTCCGTGCGGCCGTGCGGGCCATCCCGTCACGCGCCGTGCGCGTGGCCGAGCCGATGTGCGGCAGCAGGGTGATGTTCGGGGCGTCGAGGAGCCCCTGCGGCACCCCGGGCTCCGCCTCGTAGACATCGAGCCCCGCGCCCCCAATCACGCCGTGCCCGAGGGCCGCCGCGAGCGCCTGGGAGTCCACGATCGCGCCACGCGCGGTGTTCACCAGGACCGCGTGCCGCTGCATCAGCTCGAGCTCGGCCGCTCCGATCAGGTGCTTCGTCTCCTCACCGGCCGGCACGTGTAGCGACACGACATCGGCCCGCCCCAGCGCATCCGGCAGCTCCGCTCGTGTGGCCCCCAGCTCCGACTCGGCCTCCGGATTCGCCGAGCGCCCGACGTAGAGGAGCTCGCCGGCCAGGGGCCGGACCAGCTCCGCGTAGCGGCGGCCGATCCGCCCGAGCCCGACCACGGCGAAGGTCGCGCCGCTCAGCTCCAGGCCCAGGTAGGCGCCGGGATCCCAGCCGCTCCACCGCCCAGCGCGGAGGTCCGCCTCCGCCGGCGTCGTCCCGCGGGCGGCGGCCATCGTGAGGGCCAGGGCCAGCTCGGCCGTCGCGTCGGTGAGCACGTCCGGCGTGTTCGTCACGGCGACCCGGCGCTCGCGGCAGAGATCGAGGTCGACGTTGTCGGTCCCCACCGCGAAGTTGGCGACCACGCGAAGCTCATCGCCCGCGGCGTCGAGCAGTCCGGCGTCCACCCGCACCGCCGGGTCGGCGACGATCGCCTGCACCCCCGGGGCAAGCTCCAGCAGCCTCTCCGGCGTCGAGTCGAGGCCACCCTCACGAAGGTCCGCGACCCCGGCGAGCAGCTCGCGCCCGGCGGGCAGCAACACGCGGGCGATCAGCACGGCGGGCTTGGCCATGGCCGCAGGCTATGCGCCGGGCCGCGTCGGCGCGAGACCGGGCGGACGCCCTCGCCCCCGGCTTGGCTCACGCGGGCAGCCTCCCCTGCGCCGACTGAACCCCGGCTCGGTTCGATGGGCCGTACAGGGATCGAACCTGTGACCTTGAGATTAAGAGTCTCCTGCTCTACCAGCTGAGCTAACGGCCCGGGGCCGGAAGGTTAGCTCCCGGCGCTCCCCGCGGAAGGGCCTAGGGGGACGCCTGCGGGATCGCCGCGCCCGAGTCCGCACCGAGTCCGCCGAAGGGGTTGTCGAGCTGCGGCTCGCCGCCGGTGTCGCCCGCCTTGGCGGCCGCCTTCTGCTGCTCGACGTACTTCTCAGCCTGGCTCTTCAGCTTCTCCATCTCATCGGCGAGGCGCTTGCGCTCGCTGGACTCGGCGCGGGCGAGCGCCTCGTCGGCGGCGTCGTCGCCGCCCTTGATGTCACCGTCGAAGTAGAGGAACGCGGCGAGCTGGGCGTAGCCGTTGGGGCTCTTGTCCTCCTCGGCCACCAGCCTCTGCGTCTCCGCCGCACCCTCGAGGTTGATCTGGTCGAGGGGCGCCTGGACGCCGCACACCGGCAGGGGCGGCACGTAGGCGCAGATCATCTGCCCTGCGACCTGCACGTCGAGGTCGTTCGGCTGGGCCTTGACCAGGGCTTCCCAGGCGTCGAGCGCCTGGTCCCACTCGCCCCTCGCCTCCTCGGTAAGGGTCGCGATGCCTGCCTCCTCGTCGAACTCGAGCTTCTCCTGCCCGGAGAGGTAGCGGTAGCGGGCGAGGTCGGTGAGGGCCTTGGGGTCCTTGGGCTCGGTGGTGAGCTTCTTCTCGGCGTCCTCGATCTGCGACTCGTACTGGGAGCTCACGTCGTCGTTGTTGCCGCTGCCGCCCAGACCGATCGCGTCGATGATCCCGCCGCTCAGGTCCGAGCCGATGCCGAACCCCACGAACGAGATGAAGAAGATGAAGGCGAGGAAGCCGAAGACGACCTGCACCACCCGCCGGCGCTTCCCGCTTTTCAGATCGAAGATCACGGGCGCGGAGGGTAGCTGCTAGCCAGAGCCCTCCGGCGCCGGTTCGGACGGCGCCACGTCGCCGGCCTCGCCGAAGCGCCGGGCCAGGAACACGCTCGCCTCGTACAGGAGCACGAGCGGGAGCATGATCAGGAGCATCGACACCGGGTCGCCACCTGGGAGCGCCGCCGCGACCACCGAGATGGCGAGAATCGCGTAACGGCGGTTCTCGGCGAGCTGGTCGGGCGTGACGACGCCCAGCCTGGTGATCGCGAGCAGCGCGATCGGCATCTGGAAGAGGAGCCCGAGGACCACCGTCATGATCCCGAGGAAGCCGTAGTACTCCTTCGCGCGAAGCTGGGTGTTGAACTCGGCCTCGTTGAAGCTCAGAAGGAACGAGATCGCCGCCGGCATCACCACGAAGTAGGCGAACGCGATCCCGCCCAGGAAGAGCAGCGGCATCGCGAGCAGGTAGGGGCGCACGACGTTCTTCTCCCGGGGGGAGAAGGCCGGGATCACGAACGCGTAGAGCTGGTAGAGAATCAGCGGCAGCGACAGGACCATCGCCCCGTAGGCCGCGACCTCGACCGTGGTGAAGAACGGCTCGGTCGGCGACAGCGTGATCAGCGCGTCGTCCTTGTCGGCCGGCAGGGGCCAGTTGAAGATGTCCAGCATCAACGCGTCCTGCCAGAAGCACAGGGCGAACGCAACCCCGAAGGCCACGACCGAGAGGATGATGCGCGAGCGAAGCTCGTCGAGGTGCTCGACGAGTGTCAGCCGGTCGTCATGACCGATCGCCTGAGCCCGGGCCACGGCGCTAGACGGTCAGCGACACGGCCACGCGTGGCGTCGTGGCGCTGCCCATCAGGACTTGGGCTCGGCCACTACCTCGCCCTCCACCGACTCTGCGGTGGCTTGGGGCGCAGCGGCCTGGACCTCAAGCTTCGCCTGCTCTTCGGCCTTGTCATCGTCGTCGTCGTTGCCCGTGATCGAGTCCTTGAACTCACGCATGCCCGTGCCGAGCGACTTGCCCAGCTCGGGAAGGCGCTTGGGCCCGAACACGATCAGCGCGATCACGAGGACGATTGCGATTTGCCAGAGGCTGAAATCCATCAGTGTGCATGGTAACGGCGCTTCGCCGCCGCCGGATCAATTTGCCGTGTCGGGACGCGATCCTGCCGCCTTGGCCGGCCCGCCCTCGTAGCGCGACTCGGTCGCGTCCACCTGGCGGTGGTAGTGGCTGCCCAGCTCCTCGTGGCCGTAGGGACGCTCGGCCGGAGCGTCGAGGCCCATCAGGCTGAGCTGAGCGATCGGGAGGCCCGTGCGCAGCACGATCGGGACGCTGTTGAAGTTCGTGATCTCGAGGGTCAGCGTGCCCTGGAAGCCGGGGTCGACGAACCCGGCGGTTGCGTGGACGATCAGGCCGAGGCGCCCGAGACTGCTCTTTCCCTCGATCCGGGCGACGATGTCGTCGGGCAGCTCGACCCACTCCTCGGTACGGCCGAGCACGAACTCGTTCGGGTGGATCACGAACGTGCCGCCGTTCTCGACCGTCACCGGCTCGGTGAGGTCGGTCGGCGGGTCGGCGAGGTCGATCACCTGGATACGGTGGTTGTGGAAGACCCGGAACGACGGCCCCAGCTTGAGGTCGACGCTCGCGGGCTGGACCATCTCCGGGTCCCAGGGGTCGATGCGAAGACGCCCCTCGTCCACGAGGCGGCGGATCGTGCCGTCGGACAAAACCGAGGTCGGGGCCATCGCCACGGAGTCTCCCACCGCCTGGGGCGGCGCGGTCTGGGTGATTTCGGTCTTTGCGGGCGATCTGAGTGTTGACCCTCGGTTAACTGGGTGCCAGCCCCTAAAGGGTCCTGGGGCTCGGGCCGATAAGGCGGGCGTATGGAGGACACGGAGCGGACAGCAGACGTCGCGTCGCCCACATCCGAGGTGCCCCGGGTCGGCCCGGGCGACTTTGAGTCCACGCAGGAGCGCCGCAGCTACGGCCGCCGCGACGAGGGCCTCCACATATGCCCGGCATGCGATTCGGGCCTCGTCCATCCCGTGGACTGGTCGCCGGCGGCCGGCCGTCGCTGGCTCGTCGACCTGCGCTGCCCCGAGTGCGAGTGGACCGGCGGCGGGACCTACTCCCAGACGGTCGTCGACCGCTACGACGAGGTCCTCGACGACGGCACCGAGGCCGTCCTGGACGACCTCAGCCAGCTGACCCGCGCGAACATGGAGGAGCACGCCCAGGCCTTCGCCGCGGCGCTCGCCGGCGACCTCATCCTCCCCGAAGACTTCTAGAGCCGCTTCCGCGCGTCCATTGTCACCTCAGGGTCGCTGAGCGCCCCTGACCTGACAACGGAGGTAGGTTCTAGGCGTAGCGGTCCACGACCCCGTCGGCCACGAGCGCCAGCAGCTCACGCTGCTTCGCCGGGAGCGGCGCCGAGCCAATCATCTGCTTCGCCGAGGCGACCCTGCCGCGCGCGTCGGAGCGCACCCGCTCGAGCGCCCCGGTCGCGGCGATGCGGTCGCAGACCGCGGCGGCGGTCGAGGAGTCCAGCGCCCGCAGGTCGACCTCCGCCAGCGACGGGTCCTCGCGGATCGCCGCGATCAGCGGCAGCGTGACGGTACCGTCGAGCAGGTCCGTGCCGCGCGCCTTGCCCGTGCGCTCGGGCGGTCCCGAGATGTCGAGTACGTCGTCGAGAAGCTGGAAGGCGAGCCCGATCTCGCGGCCGAACGCAATGAGCGCCGCGTCGGCGCCGGCATCGTCGCGGCCGATCGAGCAGGCGCACTCGAACAGGCGGGCGGTCTTCAGCAGGCACCGCGCCATGTAGCGCTCCGGCGACAGGTCTGCGACGAACGCGTCGCGCCGCTGGGCCAGCTCCCCGAGTGCCAGTGCAACGGACGCGCCGGCGAGCAGGGCGACCCGCCGCTCGCCCGCCGAGCGCGCGGTGCCCGCCGCAGCAGCGTCGTCGCCGGCTTCGATCGGGACCTCGGCGAGCTCGGCGAAGGCCCGCGAGAAGAGCAGGTCGCCAACCGCGGTGGCGCGTACGGTGCCGGAGGTCGCGACCACGGTCGGGCGGCCACGGCGAAGCGGAGCGGCGTCGAGCACGTCGTCGTGGACGAGGGTGGCCATGTGGACCAGCTCGACGGCGGTGGCGGCGCGGATCGCGCCGGGGCCTGCGTCGGGTCCGGCGCAGAGCAGGACCAGCATCGGGCGCAGGCGCTTGCCCCCCGCCGCCAGCGTCGCGCCCGCGTCGGCGCCGAGCGACTCGCCGTGCCCGGCGACCAGCTCGGCGAGCCGGGCCTCCACCTGGCCCATCAGCCGCGGCAGCCAGGCCTCGGCCGCCTCCATCACCACCGTCACCGGCGGCGGGACCGCCGAACCGTTCACGGGCCCTTGGCCCCCGAGTGGATCGCGATGATCCCGCCGGCCAGCAAAAGCCAGCGGATCCGGCCCAGTCCGGCCGCCGCCAGCAGCTCCGCCAGGCGGTCGGGCGCGGGGAAGCTCCGCACCGAGTCGGGCAGGTACGAGTAGGCGGCAGAGTCCCCCGCGAAGCGCCCGAGCACAGGCACCACGCGGTCGAACCACAGCGAGAAGAAGGTGGAGAGCGGCGGGCGCTGCGGCTGCGTGATCTCGAGAATTACGAGGCGTCCGCCGGGCCTCAGGACCCTTGCCATCTCGCCGAGTCCGCCGGACAGGTCGGAGAGGTTACGGACCCCGAAGCCGACCGTGACGGCGTCGAACTCCCCGTCCTCATAGGGCAGCCGCAGGGCGTCGGCCCACTCGAACTCGACCTCGGCGCTCCCGGCTCCAGAGCCGTTCGCCTTCGGGCCGCCCGGCTCAGTGGCCCGCCGCGCGGCCTCCTTGCCGCGGGCGATCTCCAGCATCGCCTCGGAGAAGTCGCAGCCGACGACGCGGCCCCCGGGGCCCACGACCCGGGCGAGCTCGAACGCGAGGTCGCCCGTGCCGCAGCAGACGTCCAGCGCACTGGCCCCCGGCTCGAGCTCGGCCCGCTGGACCGCGCGCTCGCGCCAGCGGCGATCGAGCCCCGCCGTCATCACGTGGTTCATCCGGTCGTACACGCCGGCGATGCGGTCGAACATCGTGCGCACCTGCGCGGAGAACTCCTCCGAGCCGCGGCTGGGCTGGGCCGTGGGGCCGGCGCCCCCGGCGCCCTGGGGGCTCATCTACTCGCCCTGAAGCGAGGCGAGGTAGTCGACGAGGGCGTCGAACTTCTCCTGGGGCAGGTCCGCGTACGGGGGCATGATCCCCGAGGGGTTGGTGAGCGTCCGGGCGATCGCCGCGCGTGGCAGCCTGGCCCCGATGTCGGTCAGCTCCGGCCCCGGCCCGTCGTTGCCGTTCTCGCCGAACTTGTGGCAGGCGAGGCATCCCGACTGGGCGGCGACGTCGCGCCCCGGCTCGTACTCGGCGGCGACCTCGCCCTCGATCTCGGTCGGCGACCCGGCCGAGGCGCCGAGGTAGGTGAGGAACGCCATCGCGATGATCGTGAGCACGCCGGCGGTGGTGGCGACGGGGCGGCGCTCGGGGCGGCGCTCGGGGTTGCGGTCGTAGAACGGCAGCAGGAGGAGGAGGACGAGCAGGATGTTCGGGAGGATGATCGTCGCCAGCGGGACCAGCTCGGGCGGCTTGATCACCCTCAGGACCTCGAACAGGAAGAAGAAGTACCACTCGGGCCGGGGCACGTAGGTGGTGGTCGTCGGGTCGGCCTTCGGGCCCTGCTCGGCGCCGAGGACGATCGACATGATCGCGATCACGGCGATCACGACCAGCGCCATCACGGAGTCCTTGGCCACCGCGTAGGGGAAGAACGGCTTGCCCTTCTTCTTCAGGGCCTCGTACCCGCGGAGGTACGCCTCCTTCTCCTGGCCGTTCACCGGCGCCTCACCCCACCTTCTCCTCGCGCAGGGACTTGGGCTTCGTCTCGGCACTCGCCCAGGGCGGCGCGGTGGTCCCGAGCTTCACCACCAGGTAGAGGTGGGCGCCGATCAGGGCGATGATCGCCCCCGGCACCAGCAGCATGTGCACGGCGTAGAAGCGCGAGATCGTGGTCGACTCGAACTCGGCGCCGGCGCGCAGGAAGTCGGCCAGGTAGGGGCCGACGATCGGGCCCGTCGCGGTGATGTTGTTGGCGACGATCGTCGCCCAGAAGGAGCGCTGGTCGAACGGCAGCAGGTACCCGGTGAGGCCCATCACGAGGGTCATCACCAACAGCAGCACCCCGATCACCCAGTTCAGCTCGCGCGGGTACTTGTACGCGCCGAAGAAGAAGGTCCTCCCCATGTGCAGGAAGATGAGAATGATCATCACCGTGGCGCCCCAATTGTGCATGCCGCGGACGAACTCGCCCAGGAAGACGTCGTTGGTGAGGTGGGTGATCGAGGCGTAGGCCTCGGTGGCCGATGGCGTGTAGTACATCGCCAGGAAGACGCCGGTCAGCGCCTGCACGACGAACGCGAACAGGGTGGCCGAGCCCAGCGTGTAGAACCAGTTGGTGCCCTTCGGGACCTTGCGGAAGAGCATCCCGGTGAGGAAACCCGTCACGCCGGTGCGCTCGTCCATCCACCCGACAAGGTCGGCGGGCGCCTCCTTCAGCTTCTCCACCGCGCCGTTGCCGGCGCCGTTCGACTCGCCGGGCTTGGCGGGCTTTCGCAGGGCCTGAGGGATCGGGAGCTTGGGCATCAGCTCGGGGGCGGCGGGGTCGTGGGCCGCGGTGGGTACAGGTACTCCCAGATCCCGCCGGTGAACTCGCCGGGGTCGCGGGCGCGAACCGGCTCGAGGTCGGAGGTGACGCTGTAGCGCGGACCGATCTCCAGGCGGCCGCTGGTGACGCGGGTCTGGAAGCGGTCGAGCGGGCGGACCGGGGGGCCGCCGATGACCTTGCCCTCGAAGTCGTAGACGCCGCCGTGGCAGGGGCAGATAAAGGTCGAGGAGGCCTGGACGAAGCGCACCGGGCAGCCCAGGTGGGCGCAGCGGGTGGAGATCGCGATGTACTCGCCGGGGTTCTCGTCCGGGTTGATGTCGGGGTTGCCCTCGCGGACGTAGGCCGTGGTCTTGCCCGCCTCGCCGATGCCGGTGCGCGTCGTGATCACCACGGGCGTGTACCCGTCGGCGCCAAAGTCGGCGATCGGCCCGACGCCCTCCCACGTGATCTCGGGTTCGTCGAAGACCGGCGCGAGGGCGAAGCCCACCGTGGGCAGGGCGACGATCGCGATTCCCAGGCCGCCGGCCGCCTGGCCGCCGAGCGCGAACACGGCGCGCCGCGTCATCGTCTCGCCCTCGAAGTAGCCCGCGGGATCGGGCTTCTCGGGCGAGCCGTTCTGGCCGTTCTTCTTCTCGGGAGCGTCAGCCACGGGCGGGTGGGTCAGGAAGCTCGAAGTCTATTGAGTCGGCGGCATCCGTCAGGGCCCCTGTAACGCCGGCCTCGCCGGCCGCCTCGCAGGCGGCGGCGGCGAGCGCCGTCGCGGGCCCAGGACCCGGTCCCTCGGCGCGCAGCCGCTCCTTCGCGGCGGCGTGGCGCTCGCCGGCCCCCACGCCGACCGCCGTGCTCGCGGCAAGCCACAGCGCCCCGGCCGTCCGCTCCTCGCCCGGCCCGTCGGCGTGGACGAGCGCCGCCAGCGAGATCAGGTCGGCCAGCTCGCGCACGGCCTCGAGGTCGCCCAGGCCCGCCAGGCACTCGAGGCCCAAGGCGTAGAGGTGGTCGCCGGCGAGCAGCGCCAGGTCGGGCTCGAGGCCGCCCAGCACGCGGGGCTCGCCGAAGTGAAGGAGGTAGCCCTCCCGGATCGCCTCGACCACGAACGCGTAGTCGGACTCGGCGCCGGCGGCGCGGTGGCCCGCGGCGGCGAGAGCGCCCAGGCTGGGAGCTCCGGCGGGCTCGCGAAGGTGCTCGGAGAGCAGCGTGTCGTCGTCGCGCACGGCGGCGCCGACGGCGTGAAGCGCGTGTTCGGTGACACTCACGAGCGCGCGAGGTTACTCGCGACACACCCCCGCGCGCGGGGTCTGACCCCATCGCGCCCGCACGGGGGTCAGACCCCTGTGACGGGGGTGTGACGGATCTAGTCGGGCAGGGGCAGATGACCCGGTGCGCGCAGGCCGTCGAGGATGACCTGCAGGTAGCGCTCCCAGCTCATCTCCATCGGCCCGATCTTGCCCTCGCTGAGGGCCCGGCCCAGGCCGCAGATCAGCCCGGGCACGTCCGACCACACCAGCTCGGCCCGAAGCCCGCCGGCGGCCTGTGCCCTCGAGACCAGCTCCTCGAGCAGGACCGGCATCCCGACGCCCTCGGCCCCCGCGCGCATCGTCTCGGGGCGCTCGAACATGGCCTCCGACAGCGCGCGGTCGCCGGCCATCACCTCGGCCGAGTAGCGCATGAAGCCCTCGAACCCCTCCCACGGGTCGGGGTCGGCGATTCCCTCGTGAGCGGCATCGGCGAGCTTTGCGAAGCGCTCCTCGATCAGGGCTTCGAGCAGGTCGTCCTTGGTGGGGAAGTGGCGGTAGACGGTGCCGACGCCGACCTCGGCCCGGCGCGCGATCTGTTCGATCTGCGCGTCGAAGCCGTGCTCGGCGAAGAGCTCGCGCGCGGCGGTGAGGATTCGCTTGCGGTTCCGGCGCGCGTCGGCGCGCTGGACGGGAGCCTCGGCGGGGGCGACGGCGCTCGACTCCATCTTCCATCCTCTCTCTACAAAACGGAATAGCAATTCCGTATAGTGCTCAAAGCGGAACCTGAGGTCCGGTTCCGATTATGGCACACGGAGCCGATCACGACCGCGAAGGAGACGGATGACAACCGACCAGGCAACACTCGAACGACGGCGGTGGATCGCGCTCGCGCTCCTCTGCGTGGCGCAATTCGTGGTCGTGCTCGACGCGTCGATCACCAACATCGCCCTGCCGACGATCGGCGAGTCGCTGGGCATCTCCCAGGACAGCCTTTCCTGGGTCGTCACGGCCTACGCCCTCACCTTCGGCGGCTTCCTGCTCCTGGGCGGGCGCCTGGCCGACCTGCTTGGCCGGCGGCGCGTCTTCATGGGCGGCCTGCTCCTTTTCGCCGCCGCCTCGCTGATCGGCGGCTTCGCCGAGTCCGAGGCCATGCTGATCGCCGCCCGCGCCGTACAGGGGCTGGGCGCTGCCCTGCTCTCCCCCGCCGCGCTGTCGATCGTCACGACGACGTTCAAGGACGGATCGGAGCGCAACAAGGCGCTCGGCGTCTGGGGAGCGGTCGCGGGCTCGGGCGGAGCTGCCGGAGTCCTGCTCGGCGGCGTCCTCACCGAGTACCTCGGCTGGGAGTGGGTCCTGTGGGTGAACGTGCCGATCGGGATCGCCGCGGCCGCGCTCGCCCCCTCGCTGATAATCGAAAGCCGCGCCGACTCGGAGACCCGCTCGTTCGACTTCGCGGGGGCGTCCAGCGTCACCGCCGGGCTCTCGCTGCTCGTCTACGGACTGATCGAGGCGCCGGACGCAGGCTGGGGCTCGGGCCAGACGATCGGCCTGCTGGCGGGTGCGGCCGCGCTGCTCGCCGCGTTCGTCGCTATCGAGCTGCGCTCGAAGGCCCCGCTGATGCCGTTCTCGATCTTCCGGATCAGGACGCTCACGGGCGCGAACGTCGTCGGCATCCTCACCGGGGCCTCGCTGTTCAGCATGTTCTTCTTCATCTCGCTCTACATGCAGAACGTGCTGGGGTTCAGCGCGATCAAGGCCGGGCTCTCGTACCTGCCGCTCGCGCTATCGATCATTTTCGCGGCGGGGATCGCCTCCGTGCTGGTCACCAGGGTGGGCTACAAGCCGATCCTCGCGGCCGGGATGGTCCTGATCGCGGCGGGGCTGGCCTGGTTCAGCCAGATCTCGCCCGACGGCTCGTTTCTGGGCGACGTGCTCGGCCCGTCGCTGCTGGCCGCCGTGGGTCTGGGCTTCGCCTTCGTCCCGCAGACGATCGCCGCTGTCTCGGGCGTCAAGGAGCACCTCGCCGGGCTCGCCAGCGGGCTCATCAACACCTCTCAGCAGGTCGGTGGCGCGCTGGGCCTCGCGGTGCTCTCGACCGTCGCCTTCCCGCAGATCGGCGACAACACCGCGGCCGCCGCCGGCGACCCGTCCGCGATCCCCGGAATCCTCACCGAGGGCTACGCGGACGCGTTCCTCGCGGGGTCGGTGATCGCCCTGCTGGGTCTGGTGGCCACGCTCACGCTGGTCCGCGGCACCGATTCGCGCGCGCACATGGAGATCGGGGACGGGACGGGCGAGCCGACCCCAAGCGCCGCGTAGCCCACCACCCGCTCCGCCACCGCCCACTCACCGCGGTCCTCGGACGTTCGGCGGGTTTGGGGGCTAGCCGAGAGCTTCGGCGAAAGCCTCGCGCGCCGCGTCGACCGTGCGCTCGATCGCGGCGGCGTCGTGCGCGAGGGAGACGAACCAGGCCTCGTACTGAGACGCGGGCGGGTAGATCCCGCGTTCGAGCAGGGCGCGGGCGAACGTCCCGTAGGCCTCGTGGTCGCACGCAGCCGCTCCGGCGAAGTCGCTGACCCGCTCGGCCGAGAAGAACGGCGTCACCAGGCCGGGGGCCGAGGCCACCGTCACGGGTCGCTCGCCGGCGGCGTCGCGCAGCCCCGCGGCGAGCGCGTCGGTCAGCTCGGCGAGGCGCTCGTACGCGGCGCGGTCGAGCTCCTCGAGGGTCGCGAGCCCCGCGGCCACCGCCAGCGGGTTCCCGGAAAGCGTGCCGGCCTGGTAGACCTCGCCGGCCGGGGCGACCATGCGCATCAGCTCGCCCCGCCCGCCGTAGGCGGCCAGCGGCAGTCCACCCCCCAGGACCTTGCCCATGACCGTCAGGTCGGGCTGGACCCCGTAGCGCTCCTGAGCGCCGCCACGGGCGACGCGAAAGCCGGTGATGACCTCGTCGAAGACGAGCAGCGCGCCGCAGGCGCTCGCCTGCTCGCGCAGCAGCTCGAGGAACCCGTCGACCGGCGGCACCAAGCCCATGTTCGCCGCGATCGGCTCGCAGAGGATGGCGGCCGGCTCGTGCTCGGCGACCGCGGCGGTGAGCGCCGCGGCGTCGTTCCAGGGGACGACGACCGTGTCGGCTGCTGCCGCCTGCGTCACGCCCGGGCTCGCGGGGATGCCCTGCGTGGCCAGGCCGGATCCCGCCTCGGCGAGCAGTCCGTCGACGTGGCCGTGGTAGGCCCCCGCGAACTTCAGGATCCGCTCGCGGCCGGTCGCCGCCCGCGCCAGGCGCACCGCGCTCATCGACGCCTCGGTGCCCGAGCTCACCAGGCGCACCATCCCAACGGACGGCACCCGGTCGGCCACCTCGGCGGCCAGCTCGACCTCGGCCTCCGTCGGCGCGCCGAAGGACGTGCCGCGCGCGGCCGCCTCCTGCACCGCCTCGACGACGGCGGGGTGTGCGTGCCCGAGGATGAGGGGGCCCCACGAGCAGACCCAGTCCACGTAGCGGTTGCCGTCCGCGTCGACCAGCTCGACTCCCTCGCCGCGCTCGATGAAGATCGGATGGTCCCGGCCGATCGAGCGCATCGCCCGGACCGGCGAATTGACGCCCCCCGGCAGCAGCCCGGTCGCGCGGGCGTAGATGACCTCCGAGGCCCGGGTGTCGAGGCCGCTCACCGGGTGAGCGAGGCGGCGTGCTCGTCCTCCCACGCCGCGTAGTCGTCCGTGAAGTAGTGAAGGCGGATCTTCTTGAACTCGGTGGAGGAGTACAGCACCGCGCGATCGTCCCCGTGGAGGTCGTGCTCGGCGGCGATGGAGTCGAGGATGGCATCGCACTCGTCCTTCGAGCGCCCGTGCGCCATCGTGAACACGGAGTAGGGCCAATCGGCGTAGGTGGGCCGCTCGTAGCAGTGCGAGATGCCGCGGACCGCGGCCATGCGGGCGCCGGTGTCCAGGATCTCGTCCTCGGGGACGCACCAGACCCCCATGCCGTTGGCGGAGAAGCCGGCGCGGCGATGGAAGAGGATGGCGGCGACGCGGCGCAGGATCTTGCGCTCGACCATGCCCTCGAGGTGGGCCAGCAGCTCGGGCGTTCCCATGCCGAGCTCGCCGGCCGCGGCGTCGAACGGACGGTCGCAGACCTCCATCGGACCCTGGAGGGCCTGGATCACGGCGATGTCGCCCTCGTCGTAGGGCTGGGCCTCCAGCTCACGCGGCGGGGCGGCCTCGGCCGCGGCGGCGAGCGCGTCGGTGCCCTTCTCCATCTCCAGGTTCATGTTGATCTTGAACAGGCGCAGCGTGGGGAGCTGGCGGATCGACTCGGCCCCCGTCAGCTCCTGCATCACCTCCAGCGTCCCCTGGAGCCCGAGCTCGGAGTCGGGGGGCGTGGCGACCGTGAACCAGAGGTTGAACTCGTGGGTGCGCAGGTAGTTGTGCGAGACGCCAGGGTGCGAGTTGATGATCTTGGCCGCCCGGTGCGGGTGTTCGGCATCAACCTTGGCGGCCACCAGCATCGACTCGTACCCGAGCGCGCGGGTGTCGAAGATGGGGGTGATCTCGCGGATGATCCGCTCGCGCACCAGCCGGCCGGTGCGCTCCAGCACCTCGTCCAGGGGAAGCTCGGCCGCGGCGGCGATCGGCACGAACGGCTCCTCCGCCAGCGGGAAGCGCGACTGGAGCAGGTTCATCAGGCGCTTGTCGGCGTCGTCGAGCGGGATCGCCGCCCCGTCCTTGCGCGAGCGCAGCTTCGGCTTGGCCCCATTGCCTAGAGCCATCCCGCGATCTCCTTCGCGTAGTAGGTGAGGATCACGTCGGCGCCCGCGCGGCGAATCGCGACGAGCGACTCCGTCGCCGCGGCGCGCTCGTCGATCCAGCCGTTCCGCGCGGCCGCCTTCAGCATCGAGTACTCGCCGGAGACCTGGTAGGCGGCGATGGGCAAATCGAAACGCTCGCGGGCCCGGGAGATCAGGTCGAGGTAGGGCCCGGCCGGCTTGATCATCACCATGTCGGCCCCCTCGTCCGCGTCGAGCGCGATCTCACGCAGCGCTTCCCGGGCGTTCGCGGGGTCCATCTGGTAGCCGCGGCGGTCGCCGAACTCCGGCGTCGACTCGGCGGCCTCGCGGAACGGGCCATAGAAGGCCGATGAGAACTTGGCGGCGTAGGAGAGGATCGCCGTGTTGGGATGACCCTCCTCGTCGAGCTGGTGGCGGATCGCCGCGACGCGCCCATCCATCATGTCCGAGGGGGCGACGATGTCGGCCCCTGCCTCTGCATGCGAGATCGCCGTGCGGGCGAGAAGCTCGACCGAGATGTCGTTGTCGATCTCGCCGTCGCGAACGAAGCCGCAGTGCCCGTGCGAGGTGTACTCGCAGAGGCAGACGTCCGTGATCACGGTCAGCTCGGGATGGGCCTCTTTCAGGGCGCGCACCGCCATCTGCACGACGCCCTCGTCGTCGTAGGCGCCCGAGCCGGCCTCGTCCTTCGTGGCGGGGACCCCGAACAGGATCACGGCGCCGATCCCGGCGGCCTGGATCTCGGTCGCCTCGGCGACCGCCTCGCCGATCGAAAACCGCTCGACGCCGGGCATCGACTCCACGGGCTCGCGCACGCCCTCTCCCGCGACCACGAAAAGGGGCTGCACGAGGTGGCGCGGCGAGAGCTCCGTCTCGCGCACCAAGTCGCGAAGCGCACCGGTGCGTCGCAGGCGGCGCATGCGCATGGCGGGAAAGCTCACGCGGCCAGTTTAGGGAGCGCTTGCCCAGCCGGTTAGCGGGAAGCAGGGGAGGAAGGAACCGAGCGAGAGGAGCACCAATGGAGACCGAAGAGACCAACGGGACCGAGGACGAGGACGCGGGCACCGATCCGGCAACCGAGGGCGACGAGCCCGTCGGCGAGGGGACCGGCATCCCCGAGCCTGCCGAGCTGCCCAGCGACTCGGAGCGCGAGAGCCCCGAGGACGACGATTCGGACGACGACTCCGGCAACGGGGCCGGCGACTCGGACGCGCAGGAGGGCGGCGACTCGGACGGCAACGACTTGGACGACGACGACTCGGACGACGGCGGCGACTCGGACGACGACGACTCGGACGACGACGACTCGGACGGCAACGACTCGGACGGCAACGACGGCTAGGGAGGGACCGGGGCCCCCCGCCGGCGGCCCCCGCGAGGGGGACGCCAGGGCCCCCTCTCGGGCAACGCGCCCACAAACACAACCACCCCCCGCACCCCACCC
>JBPCKC010000019.1:0-52387 GCA_051004675.1 Solirubrobacterales bacterium | reverse complement strand
CCACCTATCTGATCACCGAGGGCGAAGTCGGTCGTCGCATCTCGGCGATTGCGACTCGCTCTGCTTGATCGCGCTCTGCGTCGTTAGCGCCGACCTCGATTGCAGCGCGTGCAGGCGGGCCGCAGGTTGCTCAGATCGTCGGTTCCGCCGTCGGCGAATCGCTCCGCTCGTCCCCGGCCACGTGGGCTGCGTCGTGATCCCTCCGGACCGCCGCCGCTACCTGGCCCAGGTGCAGCCGGACCCGCTGGCGCAGGAGCCGGATTCCTAGCGATAGAAACTTTGCATGGAAGGCGCAACGAATCGCGAGATACTTAGCGGGCGATGTCACAGGAGAACGTGGAGCGACACCGCCGGGCCGCTGCCGCCTGGCTCCGTGGGGGATCGGATCTCGATGCCGGTCTGGCGTTTGCCGACGAGGACGTGGAGATCATCTCTAGCGTGTCCATCATGGAGGGCAGCTATCGCGGTCACGAGGGAGTCCGTCGCTGGTGGCAGGACCTGCATGACACCTTCCCCGACTGGCACGCCGAGGTCGGCGAGGTCCGGGCGCTGGGCGACGCGACGCTGGCCGTGCTGCATGTTCGAGCCCACGGCGGTGAAAGTGGTGCTCCCATTGAACAGACGATGTGGCACCTGGCCCACTGGCGAAACGGTCAAATGGTCCGATTGAGCCGCCACGACAGCGAAGCCGAGGCCCTCGAAGCCGCCGGGCTGTCGGAGTAGGCGCTTCTTCATAGAGACGAGAAGCGGCTATCCGCTTCGCATGGACAGCGGCGCTCCGGCGTCCGCGCGATACTGCCCGGGCGATGTCGCAGGAGAACCTGGAGATTGTGCGGCGGATCTACGAAGCCGCTGAGGGGCGAGATGCCGCGACCGTCTTCTCGCTCTACGACACCGAAGTCGAGCTCGACGCCTCCAGGCTGGGGATGTTCTCCAAGGTCTTCCGAGGGCACGACGGACTGCGGGAGCTGTTCGCCGAGTGGCACGATGCCTGGGGCGAAATCGAGTACTCCTACGAGGAGATGATCGAAGCCGGAGAACAGGTCGTGGCGGTGGTCAACAGACACGCGCGGGGACGGTCGAGCGGACTCGAAGTCGAGCGCCGCTTCGCTCTCCTCTGGACGCTGCGCGAAGGGAAGGTCGTGCAAGTGGTGTGGTTCCTCGACCCGGCCGAAGCCCTCGAGGCCGCCGGGCTGTCGGAGTAGCGCTTCGGACGAGAAGCGGTACTCACCCGGATGGGTACCGGATCGAGTTGATCGAGACCTAGTTACGTGGAAACGGCGCCGGCTGTACGAGCCGGCGCCGTTCGCCAGGTCCGGTTGAGTGGCTCAGCTGCCTTGAGTGAAGCTGACCAGCTCGCCGCGGCCACCGTCGCCGTCCGTGTGGACGCTCAGCAGCGGACCCACGCCCGGGGCGTAGAACTTCAGCTCTTGGACCTTCGGTTCGGTCGGAACCAGGTCACGCGTCATCAGGACGTCCTTGTCGAAGAAGCCGAACGGCACCTCGACGCTTTCCTCGCCGACCGTGATCACGGCGCCTTCGTCCTCCGCCTCGCCGGCGTAGTACTCCTGGCGGTACTCCATGCCCGGCTCGGGGTTCGCCGGCAACGCGACACCCGCTTCGGCTCCGTCGACTCCGGCCTCGAACGAGCCCGTGTGGTCCACGACCTTGCCGTTCTTGTAATTCGACACGTACTCGCCGAGGTACCAGATGTTCCCGACCGAGTCCTGGGCATACCAGTCGTCGGTGATCTCGACGGGCACACCATCCTCGGACACCGTGTCGCGGACTACGCGCGCCTCGACACCGTTGGCGATCATCTTCGTCTTGTCTGTGACCTCGACCACGACGTCCTCGCGGACGCCCGTCGTGTCCGTCTCTTCGTAGACCCACTTGTTGCCGGGCTTCATCGGGAAATACGGATTGTCGATGTTCGTTGTGAAGTCGGCCGGGTCGAGATTGGCCGGCTCACTCCCCTGCGGCAAAGCCGCCGACGAGGAGCTTGTCGTCGATACCGAGCTGTCGCTCGATCCCGCCGAGGCCGAGTCGTCACCACCGCAACCAATACCTACGCCGATACCGCCGGCGCAGACGGCGGTGGTGGCGACGATCCTCTTGACGTTGTTCGCGTTGTCGAAAAACATGCTTGAACTCCCTTGTTCGTTGAATGGACAAGCACGTTTTCGCCCGTTGACATGAAAGCCCAATGAAAAGCAGCCTTTGTAATTCACGCGGCTTTCATCTTCGCCTCGCCGCGCCCTTCCGCCTTACCCGAGCCCGGACAGCGTGACCTGCAGGCGCTTCGCCTCGTCCGCAGCGGCCCTGACGTCCACCTCGACGACCGCATCCCTGAGCACTTCGATGTGCGCGTCGAGAGCGGTCAGGTCTGCGGGCTCAAGGGTGTGGCCGAAACGATCGCGCACCAGCTCCAGCATCGTCACGTCGCCGTTCACACCGCCCATGTCCTCGGCCGCCGCGTGCACCACGATCTGCCGCGTCCACAGGCCGAACCGGGCCAGGTCGATCTCCGGCTGCGGCAGATGGCGCAGCTCGAGGTCGAGCGCCGATTGACCTACATCGATCGCGGCGTTGCCGGCAGCCTCGGGATCGCGGGAGTCGGTAGCGGCCGTCAGCGCCCGCGTGGCCCGGTCCATCTCCTTCGCGAGCCGGCGAGGCGGCCCCGTTTCCTGGAACGATGCCCACGAGTCGGCGATCCGCTTGGCGCCGGCCTCGGCCGCCGCCCAGTCGCCGGCCTCGACCGAGTCGAGGGTCGCGGTCGCCTCCTCGGGCAGGGCCTCCAGCTCGGGCGGGACCGGCTCCGAGCTTGCATCGGTGGGAATGGCCAGCGCCATCGCCTCCACCTCGCCGCCGTGGGCGGTGAAGAACTCGCCGTAGCCGGGGGCGAAGACCTTGTCGCTGTAGGTGCCGTCGTCGTGCAGCTCGCGAGCCACCATCACGCCCTCGACCGGGCCCACCGGACCGGGCTGGGTCTCGTCGATCGTCTTGATCTCGACCTCCTCGAAGGCGATCGCCGGGATGTTCTCGGCCCGGTGAACGTCGCCGACCTGCGGGTCCGCGGGCATGATCATCTCGGGCGGGCCCTCTCTTCCTGCGAGCCAGGTGCCGGCCGTGCCGTCGCTCAGGCCCTCGGAGTTGAAGTCCGTGACGTCCTCGCCCATGTACCAGACGGAACCGTCGTCGGCCTGCGCGTAGTAGTCGAGCGCGACCTCCTCGATCCGGCCGTCGATAAAGGCCGTGTACTGCGAGATCACGGCCTCGACCTGCTGGCCCTCGGCCCATTCGATGATCCGTGTCTCCGGGAGCAGTGTCGTCTCGGTATGAAAGGGCTTGTCATCGACGATGCCGCTGAAGACGACCGACTCCAGCTCGCTGACGGGGAACAGTGGGTTGGTGACCTCGGTGGGATTGGAGAACGTCGGAGCCTCGATGTCGAGCCGCTTGCTCTCCGGTGCGAGCGGAAGATCAGCCAGGCCTGCGGCCTTGAGCTGCGCTTCGGTCGGCTGCGGGATCGTGCTCGGCGCGGAGGCTTCCTCGCCTCCGCCGGTCTGGCCGTCGTCAGCCTCGCCGCTCCCGCAGGCGCCTACCCCGAGCGCCCCGGCGATGATCCCGGCGAGCAGGGCCCAGCGCAGCGCGCCGCCGCGGCGATATCCGTTCAGATGGATGTTCGATGTGGTGTTCATGGTCCCGTCCTTCTCGGTCAGGGCCTCCTGGTGAGGCCGTCGTCTGGTAGTTCTAGGCCCCGTTCCTGAGAGCAGCCTGAGAGCGACCGCGATCCGGCACGGCGCCTGGCAGCGACGCCTGGCTCTCAGCTTTCTCTCAGGTTCAGGTGCACAATTCAGGGCGTGCGGGTGCTAGTTGTCGAGGACGACGTGAAGATGGCCGGCGCCCTGCGGCGCGGCCTGGGGTACGAGGGCATGGTCGTCGAGATCGCCGGCGATGGAGAGGAGGCCCTGCGGCTGGTCCAGGCGTCGCCGTACGACGTGGTCGTGCTCGACGTGATGCTCCCCGGCCCCGACGGCTTTGAGACCTGCCGGCGCATGCGTGCGGCCAAGGTCTGGACCCCGGTGATCATGCTCACGGCTCGCGACGGGGTCTCGGACCGGGTGCGAGGGCTCGACGAGGGCGCCGACGACTACCTGACCACGCCCTTTTCGCTCGCCGAGCTGCTGGCGCGGCTGCGGGCGCTGGCGCGGCGCGGCGCGGCCGAGCGCCCGGCCGTGCTCGAGGTCGGCGACCTGCGCCTCGACCCCGCCGAGCGCGAGGTCCGCCGCGGCGAGGTCGAGGTCTCGCTCTCGCCGCGCGAGTACGCGCTGCTCGAGACGTTGATGCGCCACCCGGGGCAGGTCTTTACGCAGCCGCAGCTCCTCGAGGCCGCCTGGGAGCTGGGCTATGAGGGGCGCTCGAACGTGGTCGAGGTCTACGTGCGCTACCTGCGCGAGAAGATCGACCGGCCCTTCGGGGTCGCCTCGCTCGAGACCGTGCGCGGGGTCGGCTACCGGCTGCGAAGCGACGGCGGCAGATGAGTCGCCTGCCGATCCGGACACGCCTCACGGCCGCCTTCGCGCTGGCGATGGTGGCCCTGCTCGCCGGAGCGGCCCTGTTCGTCTACCTGCGGCTGGAGTCCGACCTCGACGATGCGATCAACGACGCCCTCGCGGCGCGAGTGGACGAGGTCGCCAAGCCGGCGGGCCTCCTCGTCGGCCGGCTGGAGGCGCGGGCGGGCGCCCCGCGAGACGCCGAGGACGGCTTCACCCACGTCATCAACGAGGCCGGGCGCATCGAGGACGCGGCCGGGGGATACCGCCGGCCGGTGCTGAGCGCGGCCGAGCTAGAACGCGCGATTGCCGGCGAGGCGGTGATCGTCGAGCACTCGGTGCCGGGGATCGACGGAACCACCCGGATCCTCGCCCGCGCCGCGAACACCCCGGGCGAGCCCTCGGTGATCGCCGCCGGCCAGTCGCCCGAGGATGGCGACGAAACCATGTCCAACCTCGTCACCTCGTTCGCCATCGGCGGTCCAGTAGCGGTCCTGTTGGCGTCTCTTTTGGGCTACCTGCTGGCCGCCGCAGGCCTCGGCCCGATCGAGGCGATGCGCCGCCGTGCGGGCGAGATATCGCTCGGGGGCGAGGAGAAGTTGTTGCCGCTGCCGGCGGCCCGCGACGAGGTGCGCCGCCTTGGCGAGACGCTGAACGAGATGCTGGGTCGCCTCAACGCCTCCTTCGAGCGCGAGCGGCGCTTCGTCGGCGACGCCAGCCACGAGCTGCGGACGCCGATCGCCGTGATCAAGGCCGAGCTGGAGGGTGCGCTGCGAAGCGGCGAGCTGGGCCCGGATGCCCGCGAGGCGGTGGCCGCGGCGGTGGAGGAGTGCGACAGCCTGGCTGCCCTCGCCGAGGATCTGCTGGTCCTGGCCCGCAGCGCCGACGGCGAGCTTCCGGTGCGCCGCGAGCCGCTCGACACGACGAAGCTCCTCGAGGGCACCCGGGACCGGTTCGCCGACCGGGCCGCCGAGCGGGGAAGGACCATCCGAGTAGTGCCGGACGGCGCGCACGAGCTGAACGCCGACCCGCTGCGGATGCGCCAGGCCCTCGGCAACCTGGTCGACAACGCGCTTCGCCACGGGGAGGGCGAGGTCGTCCTGCGCGCCGGCGCCGCGGCGGGCGGGGTCGCGCTGGAGGTCTCCGACGCGGGGCCCGGCTTCGAGGCGGCGCTCGCGACCAGCGCCTTCGAGCGCTTCACCCGCGGCGACGTCGCCCGCACCCGGGGCGGAGCCGGCCTGGGCCTGGCGATCGTCCGCGCCGTCGCCGAGGCCCACGGCGGCCGGGTCTCGATCGTTGGCGGCGAGGGCGCGACCATCCGGGTGTGGCTACCTGCCCGTGGGTGATCCAGCGCCTCGGGCCAGATTCGGCCCGACGGTCACGCAGGAGAATTACGAGCAGGTGGTCGAGAAGCTCACCGGTGACAAGCCACGCATGGAGGCGCTCTCCGACTGGCCGGTCGAGGGGATCCTGATGCACTCAGCAGGGCAGGGCCCGAACGGGTTCCGGGTCGTCGATGTCTGGGAGTCCGAGGAGGCCGCCAGCGCCTTCGGCGAGACGCTGGGGCCGCTCCTGG
This sequence comes from Solirubrobacterales bacterium, assembly GCA_051004675.1. Lineage (GTDB taxonomy): Bacteria > Actinomycetota > Thermoleophilia > Solirubrobacterales > 70-9 > JBDTSW01. Next base: position 46,255 of record JBPCKC010000019.1, on the reverse strand, counting down.
CCGAGGCCGGCATCTCCGACCCGCCGCAGCTCTACCCCGCCCATACGTTCGTCTCCAGCTGAAGCGCCCCTAGGCCACGAGGTTCTCCGCGGCAACGCCGTCGGCTTCGCCGCCGCGGGCCAGCCGCTCGACGAGGCCCGCTGCAGCACCCTCGCAACGAGCTCGGCCGGCCGGCTCACGACTCACAGATCGCGAACACGGAGAAGCTCCGGGTCTGGCCGCCGGAAGAATTGAAGATCGCGGCGTACCACTGCGTCGCCTCGTCACCATCCTCAAGGTTCTCCACCTCGCTGGTCGAACCCAGCGGGCCGCTCGCCCGCACGTAGAAGCGGCGGACCGGGCCCGAGGCGGGAAGAACACCTCCCCCGACCGCGCGCCTGGCCCCTGGGCAATCCGCCCAGTCGTAATCCGTGCCCGGACTGCCGACGTTGAACTGGGTCCGCTGGACCGTGGCGTTCGAATCGGCGGCGCAGATGACGAAGACCCTGAACTTCGTGTGAACGGCGCCACTGTTGTTGATGAACGCGGCCCCATACCACTGCCTCGCCTTGTCGCCGTCACCGAGCGCCGTGAAACCGCCGGAGGCATCGAATGGTCCACTCGCGACGACGGCTGAGTCGTCAGGCGACTGCGAATGGGGGCTGATCACTCCGCCTCCAAGGGCACGCTTGCCTGCGGGACATGTCGCGACGGCATGTCCGACCTCGTTCGACTCGGTTCTGAAAACCTCCGTCTCGAGCCTCGCCGAGGAATCGGCCGAGCAGATCGCGAACACCTTGAAGTCCATCTCCCCGCTGGAGAAGTTGGTCATCGACGTGAACCACTGCTTCGCCTTGTCACCATCGTGCGTCCGGGCAGGGCGGCCCGAGCCGTCGAGCGGGCCGCTCGACGCGACCGCCCCCTCCGGGAAGCCGCTCTGGACGACTCCACCCCCAAGGGCACGCCTGTTCCCCGGACAGCTCGCGGTTTCCTCAGCGGACTCGAAGCCGAAAGTGCTGTCGACCGAGAACGCCGTCGCTTCGACGATGGCATCGCTGCCTCCACGCGCGGCCGCCCACCCACCGAGGAGTGCCAGCATTGCGGTCAGTGCCGCCAAGGCCGCCCCGCGGCGCCCCCGCCTGAAGAGCATCAAGCAACGGTCCCACAGCGAAGGGGACATGTCAAGCAGCTGTCCAGAGGGCTACCCGCCTATCCGGCCGTGCGCTTGAGCGAGATGAAGCCCTCGACGAAGGCATCGCTCCGGTAGGTGGAGTAGCTGGTGCCTGCAGGGCGTCGACCTAGGCGTGGGGCACCCAGCGACCGCGCTTGCCGTGAGAGACGGCATCGCGACTAGACTCAACTCGGTGACGCCGCATCTGACGTACGCGAACGTTGTCGCAACGGTCTGCTTGTTTCTGCTTCTCGCGGGAACGACCGCGGTCGCCCTGAATTCCGGCGCTTTTCAGAACGTGGACACGCTGAAGACCAAGGCGCGGGTGAAGGTCAATCTAGGCCCCGCAGGTGAGCCCGCCGCGAAGAAGTTGTACGACGACGGCACCTTCAAGCTCAAGGGCACCTGCTCGACCAACGGCCTCCCAGCAATCCGGGCGCAGGTTGTGTTGACCTCGACTAGGAATCACTCGTCGGTCGACAGCGACTCCGACGCCGAGGAGGACTTTGGCCCCGGCGACGTTTTCACCGTGGCGGAGTCCAGCACGAATCCGCAGCCCGTCCCGTTCTATAGCAGCAGCGATATTTCTGCGACGGCCCCGAACGGGCGCCAGCTCACCGGAACGTTGGGAGCCGGTTCCAACATGTCCGACGCAGACTGCGTCTTCAACCTGGCCCTGCTCGGCTGAGCACGTCGCCCGGTCATGGGCGTTCCGTGCGCTCGGGGCTTTGCCAGTACCCCAGCGCGAACTTCGCGTCCTCGGACATCATCTCCGGGCCGCCGTGTAGCTACAGCTCGCGTCGGGCTGCCTTGATGTTCTCGATGTCGATGCGGTCCTGGTCGCGGCCGGCTGCACGTTTCATCTGGAGCAGGTCCTCGTAGCTGCAAACGCGCACCGTGTGCCCGAACGCCTGTCGATCCTCGGCGTGCTTATCGAGGATCGCCCATGTCTCGTGCTCGAAGGGATCGACGTGCTGCATGACGTCAAGATCGCCTAGGTGGGTGCGCAGCCGGAAGTTCCCACCCCCCTTCAGGCCTTCGAGATCGTGCGCCGGAAGCTCATCGGGCTCGAACTGACTCTCGTCTGCGTTCACGGCGTCTACCGACTCAAGAAGGTCGGCAAGGCGCCGCAGGTTCCCCTCGGCCGGGTCGGGGCAGATATCGACATCCTTGGTTGCGCGCCCTGCGCCGTGAGCGCCAACGGCCAAGCCGCCAATCAAGACGTAGTCAATCTTCGCCTCTGCAAGGGCCTTGAAGATGGCCGCGGGATCAAGGACGACTCGCGGTGAAGGTGGCCAGGCGGGGCCGTTCGGACCTTGGCGGCCGGTCATGCGCCCCTCCCGGTGGCGAGCTCGCTTGCCGTGCGGCTGAGCAGAGCGGCCTGTTCGAGCCTCTGATCTGGAGTCAGCTCGTCGAAATCAGCGCGCAGGTCGCGGATCGTGACGTTTCCGCCGCCAGGCGGCGGAGCGTTCACAGGGAGCGTGATGAGCCTCAACGTTTCGCCCATCCCCGCGAACAGGCGCTCGAGCGTGGCGAGCGACGGAGAGATCTTGTCGCGCTCGATCCGGCTGATGTTCGTCTGAGGGATCCCGGTGCGCTCGGCCAATTCCTGCTGACTGAGCCCGTGCCGCCGGCGTGCCTCCATCACGAGGCGTCCACACCGAGGGGAATCGGGCCTGGCCGCCATTCTTGGAGTATAGATCACAAATGATCTATACGCACGGCTAGGCTGTCGCCTCTCCTTAATACCCCAGCGCGAACTTGGCGTCCTCGACATCATCTTTGGGGACCGGCAACGTTGCGCGCCCGGACCATCAGGGTCGCCGAAGGGACGACGGCGCCGTTCACATAGCTGGACATGCGCGAGGGCGACGTGCCGATCCGCCTCGCGAACGCCGCCTGGGTGAGGCTGGACGCAGCCACCAGCTCCCGGAGCTCCGCGGCTACCGCGGCACGCTCCAACACCTCGGCCGTCGTGCGGGCGTCATCGATCGCGCGCTCGAGCAGTTCGGTCACGCCGTAGGGCCGCGAGTGGCCGAGCACCTCCTCGGCCTGACGGGCGGTGTGACCCCACGGATCGGCTCGAATCGCGTCGGCCAGCCGCCGCCATTCAGAAAGGCTTCCCCGCTCGAGGGCAGTCTGCACGGCCTCCGTCGGCCATTCCCGAACTGGATCCTCGGGACGGACGTTGAGGTTGCGGAACGCGACGGTCACGATCGCTCCTGTACCTCGAGGATGGCGTCGGCAATCTCGGCGCAGACCCGGCGGACGTGCTTCCAGTCAGTCCACTCGCCCGAGAGGTTGCGGTAGGAGTCGAGCTGCCGGGTCACCGACGGATCGGCCGGCCGCGGATCCGCCAGTTGGCGCGCCAGCTGGGAGGCCACTCCGAGGCCTGGCTCCTCCGGAGTCGCCTCCAGATGCTGGTCGCCGTAATACCCGTCGATCAGGGCCAGCACCCTGGCGCTGTCCGCGATCCCGTAGCGGCTGGCCAGCGCGGCGGTGTCGAGATAGTCGCGGGTCTGGTTTCGCCTGACGACTAGAAACGCCTTGATCCGAAGCGTTTCCTCCGCGGTCGGGACGCGCAGGCGCCCGGCCGGTCCAACCTCCAGGTCGACGGTCTCCAGCGGCCGCCGGCGGATCATCTGCCGCACCCCGGCCTCGATGTCGCCGAGGCGGCCGAGAATCAGCTTGCCGGGCACGACTCGATTCGTGACCCAGTCGCCCTCGGACTCGAGCGCTTCGAGGATCAGGTCGAAGCGCTCCCGGAGGTCCGCCACGACATGGTCGTGATCGAACGAGTCGCGATGCCCCGCATACAGCGCGGCGGCCGACCCCCCGACCAGGACGGCATCCGGAACTTGCTCCTGAAGGCGCGCGGCTGACTTGAGCACCGCAGCCAAATCCTCGCTAACGCCGTCGATGTCAGGCCGCTCACCCACGTTAAGATATTATCAGATATGATAACCACGCATCAGCCATGATGTCGCAGGACCCGGATGGGTTGCCGAACGAACCCGGCTGAACTCCGCTACGCCATCGCGTCCACGAAACCCTCCAAACCTACGGCGGATAGCCACGGGCTCCCGTCGCACCCGCCCCGACTGGCGCCAATTCTCAGCTGAACTCCGCGATGACCTCATCGAGTCTCGCCAGCGAGGGTCGCCACTCGACCCGACGGCGTGCCGCTGCGAGCTCGTCGAGATCGAGCAGTCCGAGCTCACGGGCGTTGCTGAAGCAGTCGCGAAGCTCTTCTCGGCCCATCACCTCTGCGAGGTCGATCAGCGTCCGCGCCGGCGAGGTCACCGGAACCCCATCGACGACACGGATGTCGTCAGGGTGCAACTCGGGCACGTGATGCACGATCACGCCTTCAGGCACTCGGCGCGGAGACCGAGGATCACGGGGGCTTCCGGGGACCGTGATATGGACCGGCTCGGGATCAGGCATGGCTCCACCCTGGCCCTCCAGATGCGACCAATCAAGACTCCGATGTGCCGAATCTCGCGCGCACGGCGCTCGTCGCCACCGCCGGGATGACGTGGTAGATTCCGGCGGAGGAAGAGTTTGCGGGGGACATCGCGACAGGCAGGAGCGAGGGCGGTCAACGACCGCCGGCCGCGGGCTGCGGCCCTCGTCCTCGCGATCGCCGGTGCGGCGGCCCTCTGGGCGGGGCTGTTGCCGGCGAGCGCTTCCGCCGCGACCACCTGCTCGTTCAACTCGGCGAGCAAGACGCTTACGGTCGGCGGTGACCCCGCGGTCGGCACCGGCATGCTAGTCAGCCCCACCGGCCAGATTTATGTCTCCCACATCGTCAGCAACGGCACTGAGTCGACCGACTGCGGCCCCACGCCCCCGACCACTATCAACACCGACACGATCAGCGTCAACCACGCGACGGCCGATCTCAACACGCTCCTCCTCATCGTCAACCTGGAGGACTTCGCCCCCGGCACGATCGACGAGGGCGGCGTTTTTTGCGCGGACGAGATCGAGATCGACGTCAACCTTGGGAATGGACAGGACATCGTGCGTCTCACTGAGTTTGACGCTGGGGCAGTCGACAACAACTTCGTACTCGGCAGCGCCGGGGTGGACCGGAATCCCGGCTCCATCTTCGCGTGCCAGGACCTGGAACTGGCCCCCGACCAGCCGCCGAACTACGAGGTCGCGACCGAAGAGGGCGCGGACACTCTCAGCGGCCAGGGAGGGGGAGGGGCCGGCAATCCGCTCGGATCGCGGATCGAGTTCGACGGCGGGATCGGCAACGACACAGCCGTCGGTGGCAACGGCAGCGACACGCTCGCCGGCGGGGCCGGAAACGACGTGCTCCGCGGCGGCGCCGGAAACAGGGACCTCCTCACCGGCGGCAGCGGCAGGGACAAGCTCTTCGGCGAGGGCGGCCCCGACAGCCTCTTCGCCAAGGACGGCACGGCCGACCGCAGGCTCGACTGCGGCCCGGGGCCGAACGGGCAAGAGAGCGCCAAGCGGGATCGCGACAAGGACCCGACGCCGAAGAGCTGCTGAACCCGCCGCGACCCGTTCACCGTGCGTTTGTGCCGATATTGCCGGCACAGCTGCACAATGAGCTGACCGACTAGCGTCGCGCCCATGCTTCTCGGCGTCGACGTCGGCGGGACCTTCACCGACGCCGTCCTCTACGACGGCGAGACCCTGCATACCGCGAAGGCGCCGACGACGCCCGCAGACCAGTCCGAGGGCGTAATCACCGCGGTCGAGGCGGTGCTCCAGGGCGCCGCCGCGGAGCCCGGCGCAGTCAGCGGCTTCGCCCACGGGATGACCGTCGGCACCAACGCCCTGCTGGAAGCCCCGGCTGAGTCGCACCGGCGGGCATCAGGCGTCTTCGAGGATTCTTAGAAGCCGAGGCCCATTACAGCCGGCCCCGGACGGGCAAACCGCATGAGTATGCGGATTAGTACCCCAGCGCGAACTTCGCGTCCTCGGACATCATCTCCGGGGACCACGGCGGTTCGAAGACCATCTTCGGGTGGACCTTCTCGACCCCGTCGAGGTCGCCCACGAACTCGCGCATCTGCTCGGAGACCTGGGGGCCGATCGGGCACGCGGGCGTGGTGAGGCTGAAGGTCACGAAGACCTCGCTGCTCTCGACCTCGACGTCGTAGACGAGACCGAGGGAGACGAAGTCGAGCCCCAGCTCGGGGTCGATGACCTCCTCGAGCGCCTCGTAGACCTCTTCTTCCGTTGGCATGGGTTTGATCGTAGTGGACGCCCGGCGGAGTCTCGGCGGGGCTGCGGCCCTGGCTACGCTTGCGCGATGTTCGTGCTCGTCCTCATCGCGTTCGTGCTCGTCCCCATCGCGGAGCTCTACGTGATCATCCAGGTGGGCGGGGCGATCGGGGTCCTCCCGACCGTGGCGCTGCTCGTCGCCGACAGCTTCCTGGGGGCGGCGCTCCTGCGCTCGCAGGGCCGGGCGGCGTGGGCGCGCTTCAACGAGGCGCTCGCCCGCAACAAGGTCCCCGCGCGCGAGGTCTTCGACGGAGCGATGATCATCCTGGGCGGCGCGCTGCTCCTCACCCCTGGCTTCATCACCGACATCCTCGGCCTCTGCCTGCTGCTGCCGCCCACCCGCGCCGTCATCCGCCGGGGGCTCACGGCGCTCGCCGGCCGGCGCACCGGCCTTCGCTGGGTGGTGAGTGGCCCGGGCGCTCGCCGTGCCGCGGGGGACGCTGGTCCCACACCTCCGCCCCCAAGCCGCTCCTACGACGTGGAGGGCACCGCGTCCGAGGTCGGCGAGCCGGACGAGCTGGGCCCCGGGGGCGAGCACCGTGGCTGAGACGCTGCGGCTGGAGCTGGGAGCGGGCGCCGCGGTGGAGTGGGATCTGGCGGAGCTGATGCACGCCGCCGACGCCGCCGACCCGCAGGCGCCGCCGGCCTGGGAGCTCCACGAGGAGCCCGACTGGGAGCGGATCTCCTCGCTGCGGCTGGTCGTGGGCGCCGTCGGCGAGCAGGCGTTGGCAGCGGCTGTGGCGCGCCCCGCGGCCTCGTCGGATCACGGCATGGACGGGGTCGCGCTGGCGCTGGTCTCGGCCGAGGGCGCCGACCAGGCGGACGAGGTGCTCCTCTCCACCGAATACGACTCCGAGGGCGCGATCCGCCGGCTGGGGATCGAGATCTGGCTGGCCAGCGGCGCCGGCAAGCGCATCGCCGCCGACCGGGTGGGCGAGGCTGCCACCGGCGAGGCCGCCGGGCTGCGCCGTACCGTCACGCCGGTCGAGGTCCGCCTCGACGGCGAGCGTGGCCGCGGCCTCCACGAGCTGATCCAGCCCGCCTGAGCGTGCCCGTCCGCTGCCTCATCTCCGACTTCGGCGGCGTGCTCACCACGCCGCTTTTGCACTCCTTCGCCGCCTTTCAGGACCAGACGGGCATCCCGACCGAAGCCCTGGGCAAGGCGATGCAGCGAATCGCCGAGGCCGATGGCGCTCACCCCCTCTTCGAGCTGGAGAAGGGGCACGTCACCGAGGACGTCTTCCTGCAGCGGCTGCGGGGCGAGCTGACCACCGACCTGGGTCACGAGCCCGAGATGCACGGGTTCAAGGAGATCTACTTCGAGGCGCTCAACCCGAATGAGCCGATGATCGAACTGATGCGGCACCTCGGGCAGTCGCTGCGAATGGCCCTGCTGACGAACAATGTCCGCGAGTGGGAGCCGCTGTGGCGCTCGATGCTCCCGGTCGACGAGATCTTCGAGCTGGTGGTGGACTCGGCGTTCGTCGGGATGCGAAAACCCGATCCCGAGATCTACGAGCTCACCCTCGACCGCATGCGCGAGCGGGACGGGCTCGCCGACCTGACCCCGTCGCAATGCGTCTTCGTGGACGACATCGAAGTCAACGTCGAGGCCGCCCGCGCCCTCGGGATGAGCGCGGTCCACTTCCGCACGAACGACCAGGCGATCCCGGAGATCGAGGCCGCGGTGGAAGGCGGGTAGGGCGCCAGGCGAGGGCCGGTAGGGCGCCAGCGAGGTGTGCGGGGTTGTATGCGGTATCCGCACACGATCCGGCAACCCTGACCCGAAGGCGGTCCTCCAATGGTTCGCCACCCGCCAAGGCGGGCGGGCCGCGCGGCGGCAGCTCCTGGCCGCCGGGGTTTCTACCAACGCGATCGGCCGGCGGGTGCGCAGCGGGCTCCTGCTTCGCGAGCATCCCGGTGTGTACGCGCTCGCCCACCGTGCTCCCACCGAGTGGGGCCGCGAGCTGGCGGCGACGCTCGCGTGCGGTCCCGGATCCGTGACCAGCCATCGCAGCGCCGCCCGCGTACACGGGTTCCTCCCCTACCCGGCCACTGGCGTGATCTGGGTCACCACCACCTCGCTGCGGGGCACGGGCGCGAGTGGGGTCCGCCTCACTCGAACACGCGTCCTGGATCCCGACGAGGTCGTGTTCGAGGACTGGCTTCCCCTCACCAGCCCGGCGCGAACGCTGCTGGACGTCGCAGGGCTGGAGGACGCCGAAACGCTCGAGGAGGCGGTTGCCGCGGCGCAGGTTCGCCGCGCGGTGACCGGTGAAGAGCTCTGGGCGCAGGTGCTCAGAAGCAGGGGGCGCCGCGGCGCCGGGGCGCTAAGGACACTTCTCGAGCGGTCCACCCCCGCGGCCGAGACCCGCTCGGTAGCGGAGCGGCTGATGCTGCGCTTGATCCGTCGCTCGGGACTGCCGGAGCCGCTTGTGAACAAGCCACTGGGCGGCTTTCGGCCGGACTTCTACTGGCCCGAGCAGCGCGTGGTCGCCGAGTTCGACTCCTACCGCTTCCATACTGACGTCGCGGCCTTTCGGCGCGACCGCGAAAAGTCGAACGAGCTGCAGCTACGCGGGATCGTTGTCCTGCGGTTCACCTGGCACGAGCTCACGCGAGAGCCGCGAGAGCTGGAGGCGCGACTGCGGCGGGCGCTCGGGGCTTGAGCGAAGCGCGCAGCGTTCGGTACTTGAGCGCGGTGCGGCTCGGGGCTGGAGCGAGGTGTGCGGGGTCGTATGCGGTATCCGCACACGATCTGGCACACCTGCCATCGCGGACCGCGAGGGGCGCGGCGCGCGGGCGCCGGGCCGTGGCGCCAGGCGCCCGGTCAGTTGTCGCTGCCGGCGCGGTCCCAGACGTAGAGCTCGACGGCCTCGGCCGCGAGCTCCATCTGGCGCGGCGGTGAAAGCCAGTCGAGGACGGTGTCCAGCGCGACCTCCTCGGTGACGCCGCGATCGACGGCCTCCTCGCCGCGGAACCCCGCCGCGAGCTTGAGCGCCTCGCGCCGGTTGTCGCCCAGCGAGCCGAAAGCGCCCATCAGGAAGTCGCGGTTGGGAAGCGGGTGCCCGACGTTCATCGAGGAATGCCACGCGGCGAGCATCGAGATGTCGTGCTCGTCGAGCTCCGAGATCGCCCGGGCGTAGTGGGCGTCGAGCTCGTCCTCGGGGATCTCGTCGACCCACGCTCGGACGGCCTCGCCGAGGAGCTGGCGGCGCGCCTCGCGGCCGACGGAGTCGGCGATGGCGCGGATGGCGTCGGCCGGGTCGATGAAGCAAAGCGACATGGCCGCGAAGATAGCCCCGGGCGGGGACGGAACCACGCAGGGTGAAAAGGCGCACGCAGCGGACTCCGAGCGGCCGCTGCCCCGCCTCGGGGAGGGGTGTCAGGCCCCGCGCCGCGACCCGACCTATATTCGTAGCGATGCCCTCGAACGTGCCCGCATGCCACTCCGCCTGATAGTCGGGCCCCCGAACTCGGGGCGCGCGGGCGAGGTGCGCCGGCGGCTCGTCGAGCGGGCCGCCGAGGAGCCCGTCCTCGTCGTCCCCACGAGCGACGACGCCGCGTGGTTCGAGCGTGAGCTGTGCGCGGACGGTCCGGCGCTGGGCATCTCCATCCGCACCTTCGGCTGGCTGTTCGGCGACGTGGCCGGCGCCCTGGCACTGGAGCTGGGCCCGGCGCTCACCCCTCCCCAGCGCCTCGCCCTGCTGCGGGCGGCGACCTCGAGCGTCGAGCTGCACCGCCTGCGCCGCTCGGCGCAGCGCCCCGGTTTCGCTCCAGCCCTGGACGCGCTGCTGGAGGAGCTGCAGGCGGCCCTCGTCGACCCGACCGAGCTCGCCGAGCGCGCGGCGGCGCTGGACGACGGCGGGCATGAGGCCGAGCTCGCCGAGCTCTACGCGGCCTACGAGCGCCTTCGAGCCCGGTCCGGGCGCACCGACCGGGGGGCCATAGCCGCCGCAGCGCTCGGCGGCCTGCGCTCCGACCCGCAGCGCTGGGGCGGGCGCCCGGTGTTCCTCTACGGGTTCGACGACCTGACCGTCGTCCAGCGCGAGCTCGTCGCGGCGCTCACCGAAGCCGCGGACGTGACCGTCGCCCTCAACTACGCGGACCGCACCTCGCTGGCCGCCCGCGCGACGCTGCTCGCCGAGCTCACCGAGGAGCTGGGGGGCGATGTCGTGGCCGAGCTGCAGCCCGACGAGGGCCATACCCCCCACCGCTCGCTTCGCCACCTGGACCGCTGCCTGTTCGAGCCGGCGGCCGGGACGGTTCCGGTGGACGGGGGCGTTCGCCTGCTCGAGTGCGCCGGTGAGCGAGGCGAGGCGGAGACCATCGGGGCGGAGGTGGCGCGCCTGCTGGCAGCCGGGGTCGATCCGGGTGAGATCGCGATCGTCGTGCGCAGCCCGTCCGGCGCGGGGGGCGTGCTGGCCTCGGTGCTGGCGTCGTTTCGCATCCCGGTCGCGCTGGAGGCGCACGCGCCCGTCGACCGCACGGCCGTGGGCCGCGCACTGGTCTCCCTGTGCCGAGCCGCGATGCCCGAAGGACGGGCCGAGGACCTCCTCGCGCACCTGCGATCCGACCCGGCGACGGACCCGGGGCTGGCCGACGGCGTCGAGCGCCGCATCCGGCGTGGCGAGGTCGTAAGCGCGAGGGACGTCTTCGCCGACTGGCGGCGCCCGCCCCGCCACCTGGCCCGACTGCGCTCGGCCGCCGGCGCGTCGGAGCGCCTGCGGGTCCTCGCCGCCACCGGCCGCGAGCTGGCCGAGGGCGCCCACCGCGAGCAGGCTCCGCTCGCGGCGCCGGGGGCGGGCGGCGAGCCGGGCATGCTGCACCCGTTGGAGCTGCGGGCGGCCGTCGCCGCCGCCGAGCTGCTGGAGGAGCTCGCGGCGCTCGGGGGCCTGCCGGACTGTCCGCAGCCGGATCTGGCCGATGCGATCGAGGCCCTCGAGGGGGCCGGCATCGCCACCTGGCGTGGTCCTACCGACGGCCGGGTTCGCATCCTCAGCCCCTACCGCCTGCGGGCCGGCCGCGCGCGATACCTCTTCGTCGCGGCTCTCGGCGAGGGCGAGTTCCCCGCAGCGCCCGCGGCCGATCCACTCCTGGGCGACGATCGGCGCCGCGCCCTCGGAGTCCCGGCGCTGGTCCGCCGCGATCAATCCGACGAGGAGCGCTACCTCTTTCACTCGTGCGCGTCCCGCCCCACGGAGCGCCTCTACCTCTCCTGGCGCTCGTGCGACGATGAGGGAACGGCCCTCGCGCGCTCGCCCTTCATCGACGAGGTGCTCGACCTGCTGGGCGACGATCCGGCGGGCGCCGAGGCCGAGATCAAGCTCGCCTACGGCCTCGAGCGCGTCGTCCTGCCGCCCGCGCAGGCCCCCACCGAACGCGAGTTGGCGCGCTCGCTCGCCTCGCGGGGACCCGGTGCGCGAGCCGCCGAGGCGCTCGACGCCATCTCCGTCGAGGGCCCGGCCCGGGCACGCGTGCTGGAGCTGGTCTGCTCCGCCTCAGAGCGCGACCTGCTGCCCGGGCCCCTGCGCGTGCCCCGCGTCATCGAGGAGCTGCGCGCGCGCCGCGTCCTGAGCGCGAACCAGCTGGAGGGCTGGTTGAGCTGTCCTTACCGGTGGTTCGTGGACCACGAGCTGGACCCGGTGCGCCTGGAGCCCGAGAGCGACCCGCTGTGGCTGGGGTCCGTGGTGCACGCTGCGCTCGAGCGCCTCTACGGCGAGCGCCCAGGGGCCGACGCGATCCCGCGGGAGGGCGACGTGGTTCACTGGCGACGGCGGTTCGCCGAGCTGCTGGAGGAGGCCGCCGGCGGGGCCCGCCTGGGCCCCGAGCGCGTGGCGATGCTCGCCCGCGCGCGCGAGCAGGTCGAGCGGTTCCTCACCGACGAGGCAGCCTCGGAGACCGAGCTGCGGCCCGGAGCCGACCTCCTCGAGGTGGGCTTCGGCATGGAGGACTCGAGGGTCGAGGGGCTCCCGCTCGGCGACTTCGTGCTGCGCGGCAAGATCGATCGCATCGACCTCGCCCCGGACGGGAGCGGCGCCGTGGTGCGTGACTACAAGACGGGCGCAAACGTGACCCCCCAGGCCAAGTTCGCGAAGAAGGGCTCGCTGCAGATCCAGCTCTACATGCTGGTGGCCCAGGAGCTTCTGGAGCTCGAGCCCATCGCCGGCCTCTACCAGCCCCTGGGCGCGATGAGGGCGGCGGATCGCAAGCCGCGAGGTGTCGCGCTTGCCGGCGACGAGCGCCTGGACGGCCTCCCTTTGGTGAGCAAGGACCTCCTGGACTCCGACGGCGTGACGGAGGCGATGACCGAGGCCAGGAAGCGCGCGGTCGAGCTGGGCGCCGAGCTGCAGGCCGGCGCCATCGGCCGGCGCCCACTGGAGGGCGAGTGCCCCAAGTACTGCACCTTCCAGCCCATCTGCCGGCTGGAGCGCGCGATCGGCCCGCCCGGCGAGGGCCAAAACGGCGAAGGCGCCGAATGAGCGCCGCCCTCACGCCCGAGCAGCGCGCCGCGATCGAGGCTCGCGACCACGACGTGTTCTGCGAGGCGGGCGCCGGCACCGGCAAGACCCGGGTGCTGGTCGAGCGCTACTGCGAGGCCGTATGCGTGGACGGGGTCGAGGTCGAGGCGATCCTCGCGTTCACGTTCACCGAGCGCGCCGCGGCGGAGCTGCGCGAGCGGATTCGCCGGGCGCTGATGGCGAGAGCGCGGGCGGCGCGCGAGTCCGGCGACGACGCCCTGGCGGCGGAGCTCGGCGGGCACGCCCGCGCCACCGAGCGCGCCTGGGTGACGACGATCCACGGCTTCTGTCGCCGTCTCCTCGCGGCGCATCCGGTGGCCGCGGGCCTCGATCCCCGCTTTCGCGTGCTCGAAGCCGCCGAGGCCGAACGCCTTCGCCAGCGGGCGTTCACGCTGGCGCTGGCCGAGCTGATGGAGCACGGATCGCACGACGTCGTCCGCGCGGCCGCCGCGTACAAGCCGTTCCGTCTCGCGAAGATGACCCTCGGCGCGCATGGGCGGCTGCGCAGCCAGGGGATGAATTCCCCGCGGCTCCCACCGGTCTCCGAGATCGTCCGCTCCGTGAAGGACGAAGCCGAGCCCGAGCCCCTCTCCCCGGCCGAGCTCGAGGCAGCCGGGGTGGCCCGTTCGGCGATGGAGGCGCTGCTCGAGGGCTTCGGGGAACGGTACGCGCGACTGAAGGCCGAGCGCTCCGGGCTGGACTTCGCCGACCTCGAGCTGCGCGCTCTCGCGCTCCTTCGCGACTCGCGGGCGGTCCGCGAGGACTGGCGGGAGCGCTTCGCCCACGTGCTGGTCGACGAGTTTCAGGACACGAACCGCGTTCAGCTGGACCTGATCGAGCAGCTCCGCGGAGGCGGGACGCACCTGTTCTGCGTGGGCGACGAGAACCAATCGATCTACCGGTTCCGAAACGCCGACCTCCAGGTCTTTCGCGAGCGGCGCTCGGAGGCCCGCGCCGACCCGCGGACCGAGGTCCTGGCGCTGCGAGGGAACTTCCGCACACTGCCGAGCCCCCTGGCGGCGGTCAACGAGGTCGGTTCGGTCCTGCTCGAGGGCTTCCCCGGCCTCACGTGGGGACGTCAGGCCCCGCCCTCGGGCGAGCCAGCCGGATCGGCCGAGCTCCTCCTCACGCGGGCCGAGCGCAGGGGAGAGTTGAGCTGGAGCACGGAGGGCCTGGAGCTCGACCCGCCCCCGTCGGAGGGGAACGCCGCGTCGGTCGCCGAGGCTCGGTTTTTGGCCCGGCGCCTGCGCGAGCTCGTCGACGCGGGCGATGCGGCCCGGGGGGACATCGTCGTGCTCCTGCGCGCCTTCACCCACGTCGACGCCTTCGAGGAGGCCCTCGCCCGCGCCGGGCTCGACCCCTACGTGGTCGGTGGCCGCGGGTACTGGTCCCAGCAGCAGGTCGAGGATCTGGTCCGCCTCCTCGGGTGCATCTCGAACCCGCTCGACGACGAGCTCCTGTTCGGGGCGCTGGCCTCGCCGGCGGCCGGGGTGAGGCCCGACGCCCTGTGGCTCCTGCGCCGGGCGGCGAAGCCCGGGCGCCATATCTGGCCGCTCGTCGAGTGGCGCTACGGAGGGTCCGCGCGCGAGCCCCACGATCCCGATCCCGAGTGGCTCGATGACGTCCCCGCCGAGGACGCCGAGCGGCTGCAGCGCTTCTGCTCCATTCTCGCCCCCCTCCGGGCCGAGGCCCCCTTGATCGAGCTCGAGGTCCTGATCGAGCGGGCGATGGTCGCCTTCGGCTACGACCTGGCGCTGCTGGCACGGCCCGGTGGCCCGGGGCGGATGGCGAACGTGCGAAAGCTGATGCGCCTTGCCCGCGAGTTCGAGCGCCACGAGGGGAGGGATCTGGCGGGCTTCCTGCTCGCGGCGGCCGAGAGCGCCGGCCGCGACGAGCGCGAGGGCATGGCGCCGGTGCGCGCCGAGAGCCACGACGGAGTGCGGGTCATGACCGCCCACGCGGCCAAGGGCCTCGAGTTCCCGGTCGTGGCGGTCCCCGACCTGGGGCGCAGCCTGAACGCGGGCCACACCTGGGACGACCTGATGATCGGACCCGTCCCGCGCGAGCCCGGACAGCCCCGGCGGTTCGGGATGAGGCTGGCGTTTCCCTCCTCGGACTCGTTCGGGCTCTGGGAGCTCGATCGCCTGGGCCGGGAGGAATCCGTCGCGTCCTCGGAGGAGGGCTGCCGGCTGGTCTACGTCGCGGCCACCAGGGCGGAGGACCGGCTGATCCTCTCGGGGTGCTACTCGGAGGGAGACCTCACGGCCCCCGAGCAGAGGCCGGGCGACTCGCCGCTTCGCCGGCTGCTGCCGGCGCTCACGGAGCGAGGCTGGGACGGTGGCGAGGGCTCGATCGGCCTGGCCGCGCCGCAGCGGGCTGAGGGCATGGAGCCCGCCGAGCCGAGCGAAGCCGCCTTGCCGCTCCGCGTGGCGGTCAACCACCCCAGCCCGGAACGGGCCAACCTGCTGCGCGAGTGGCTCCCCGCAGCAGGTGCGAGCGGGCCCGAGGACTCCGGCGGGCCGCCGCCGCTGATGGGTGAGCGACCCCGAGAGGTTCCCGTCGGTCACCTCTCCTACTCGGCGCTGGCCGAGTACGAGCGCTGCGGGTACCGCTTCTACGTCGAGCGCCTCCTCGGGGTACGCCCCGGGGCGATGGTTGCCGCCGAAGCGCCGAACGCGGGGTCAGGCCCCAGCGGACCAGACGAAGACCTGGACCGCTGGGAGGTGTCCGACCCCACCGACTCCGAGGCCGCCTCGGCGCCCGTGCCCGAGCGCACTCGGGCGCTGGCGGTGGGCAACGCCGCACATGCCGCCCTGGAGCGATCGATCCGCGAGGAGTGGGATGCCCCGGACGAGAGCGTCGTGGACGCCCTGCTGGCCTCAGAGGGCCTGGCGGCCGACGCCGACGCGCGCCGCCGCGTGCTCGCCGGGGTCGGGGCCTGGGTGGGCTGCGGCGTCCGCGCCGGGCTGGAGGGATGGACGCTGAGGCCGGAGGTGCCGTTCGTCCTCGGCGTGGGGGGCACGGTGATCCGCGGCCAGATCGACCTCCTCGCTGAGGGGCCCGACGGCCATCGGGTGGTCGTCGACTTCAAGACGGACGCCCTGCGCGGGAGATCGCCGGCCGAGCTGGCCGGCCGGTACGCGGCCCAGCGCGAGGTCTACGCGCTCGCCGCCGCGGGCGATGGGTCCGGGCCCCTACGCACCGTGCACCTCTTCCTCGAGGGGGTGGACGAGCCCGTCGTCCAGGAGTTCGCGGAGGCGGAGCTGGGCTCCGCGCGCGAGCGGCTGGGCGCGCTGATCGAGGCGATCCGCGGTGGGGCGTTCGCCCCCACCGAGGATCCCACCTCGGCAGTGTGCTTCGGCTGCCCCGCCGCCGCGCGCCTTTGCCCGCACCCCGCCTGGAGGCCACCCGCCGGGCCGGGCGCGCGCCCGGACCCCGGCGCAGACGAGGAGACCGGCGAAGACGAGGAACCCGGCGGCGTCCAGGAACCCCTCTTCGAGTGACCCTCGCCGTCTTCGGCTACGGCTCGCTGGCGAGCCCGGCGAGCGCCGAGCTAAGCCTCGGGCGGGCGGTCGAGCCCGCCGCGGTCGTACGGCTTCGAGGGTGGCGGCGGCGCTGGACGGTGTTTCGCGACAACCTCGCGAGCGAGAAGACCTTCGCCCTCGCCGACGGGACGGTCCCACCCTACGTGGTGGGCCTGAGCATCGAGCGAGACCCTGGCTGCGAAGGTGCGAACGGCGTCCTGATCGAGATCGGCGAAGCCGAGGCCGACCGACTGGACCTTCGCGAGATGCGCTACCGCAGGATCGAGGCCGTGGACGACGTCGTGGCCACGCCGGGGACCGCCGAGCCCGCCTTCGACAGCGTGATCGCCTACGAGGCGAAACCCGAGCACCATGCCCCCACCGCGCCGCCGGGCGCGATCGTCATCGCCCGGTACGTGCGGACGGTCGAGGCGGCGTTCGCGGACCTGGGCCCCGGAGAGCTGGAGCGCTTCCGGGCTACGACCGATCCTCCGCCCGTCGAACCCGTCGAGGCAACGCTCGTGGCCGACGAGATCCCGCCGGGCAACCCGCGCGCCTGGTGAGGTTCGCTAGTGCCGCGTCCACCAAGTCTGTCTCGTTTCCGGCGAGCGAAAGTCGAGCATGGCCAGGACGCAGGGAGGCCGCATAGCTGTTGGCTATGTGGCCGACCGAGGACGCAGCCAGGCGAAGGCTTGCAGCCGCCGGAAGCGGGGCAGTATTGGTGGACGGGGCACTAGGCCGTGCACGGCCCGGTGTCGACCTCCGAGAGCGACCCCTCGAGCGCCCGGGCGGCGACCGAGTTGGGAACGCCCAGGCCGCCGGGGGGGCCGTGGCTGAGCTCGGAGCCGAACACCGTCGTCATCACTTTGCCCTCGCCGTCCACCACCGGGCCCCCCGAGTTCCCGCTGCGGACGTCGGCGCGAAACGCGCTCATCTCGCGCCGAATCGGCCCGCGGCCGTAGGAGTCCTCGCTGGTGACCTCGCCGATCGTCCCGAAGCGCGCCGGGGTGAGGGTGAAGGGCCCGTTCTCGGGGAAGCCCAGGACCGCGCCGGCGGTGCCGCTTCGCGGGTTAGGCGCCAGCTCCAGTTCGGGCAGGCCGAGCCCCGGCACGCTGAGCAGGGCGAAGTCGTTGCGCGGGTCGTAGTGGACCGGCGTCGCGTCGAGCTCGGGAGCCCCGGCCTTCGGCGTGGCCGTCGTGTCGTCCTGCCCCGCGATCACGTGGGCGTTGGTGGCCACCAGGTCCCTCCCGATCATCCACCCGGTGCCCGAGACGCCCAGGCCGCAGGCGCTGCCCAACACCCTCACCACCGACCCGGTGGCGCGCTGGACATCGGGGTCGCGGACGATCGCCGGATCGGGCGCGCCCACCTCGGACTCCGGCCCCTCCAGGGCGGGCGTCGGGTCGATCCGCCGCAGGACGTTCAAGAGCGGCCCGGACGGGGGGAGGGTGTCGTTCAGCACGCCGAGGATCGCCGAGCGCTGAACGGCCTTGCGCAGTTTCACCGAGTCCGATCCGGGAGCGTTGAGTGCGACCGCGCCGAATGCCCACGAGACCAGAACGCCCAGCCCCCCCAGCAGGAGCGCCCCGCCCGCGCCGTCGGCGATACCGGCCCGCTGGCCCAGGCGGGCGCGATCGCGAAGGACCGAGGCCACGCCCTCCAGCGCGATCGCGAAGATGGCGCCCAAGAGGACGCCGAAGGCCACCGTGATGAGCGGCGCGTACGGCGAGGAGGAGCCACCGGCGAGGAGCGCGGGCCCTACCCTCCCACCGATCGCGGCGCCGGCGATGAAGCCCGCGAGGGGGAGTGCGCTGCGGATCAGCCCACGCTCGTATCCGATCGCCGCGAGGGCGATCACGAACACAGCGATGAAGATGTCGATGACGGTCATCTGGCACGGCCGCCCGGGCCGAGGCCGTAGATTCTCGACGAATGTCGATCGCGGAGGAGGCCGAGCGGCGACGGCGCCTGGTTACCAGGACGCTGCCGATCACGGTGCTCGGCGTCGGGGCATTTTTCGCCGGGATCATCTTCGGGGCCGGCAGCGAGCTCGAAGCCGTCGAGCGCTTCGCGGCGGCGTGGACGCGAGGCGACTATGAGGCGATGCACGCCGAGCTCACGCCCGAGGCGCAGAACGACATCCCGATCGAGGAATTCATCGCCGCCTACGAGGAAGCGGCGGCCGCTGCCACGATTGCCGAGATCGAGGCCGGCGAGACGGAGGAGGGGTCCGTCGACGGCGAGGAGGCGGGGGTCGTGCCGGTTACGGCCAGGACGCGGGCCTGGGGGGATATCGAGGGTGAGATCTCGGTCTCCGTGACGGACGGGCTCGTCGCCTGGGAGCCGCATCTCGTCTTTCCCGGCCTCACGGCGGGCGAGTCACTGGGGCGCCAGACCCGCGCGCCGGCTCGCGCCCCGATCCTGGCCGCCGACGGCACTCCCCTGGCGGAGGGTCCCGCCGCCGCACGGTCTTCGCCGATCGGGCTGGCGGCCAGCGACGTCACCGGCGCCGTGGACACGGCCCGCGGCGAGACGGACGCCGAGCTTCAGGCCCAGGGCTTCCCGCCGCGCTCGCTCACCGGCGACACCGGTCTCGAGCTGGCCTTCAACGACCGCCTTGACGGGCAGCCCGGCGGCCGCCTGGTCGCGCTGGCGGAGGGCACAGACGACCCCGCCACCGGCAGGGAGCTGGCCGTCTCCGAACCCGTACCGGGAAAGCCGGTCGAGACCACCCTGGACCCGGATCTCCAGGAGGCGGCGGTGCTCGCCCTGGGTGACCTCTTCGGCGGGGTCGCGGTGCTGGACGCTGAGGACGGCTCGGTCAAGGCGCTGGCGGGGATCGCCTTCTCCGCGCCACAGCCGCCGGGCTCCACCTTCAAGGTCATCACAACCTCGGCCGCGCTCGAAAAGGGGCTGGTGAAGCCAGCCGACGCGTTCCCGGTCGAGACCGCCGCCGTGATCGAGGGCCGCGAGGTCGCGAATGCCCACGACGAGGCGTGCGGCGGAACCTTCTCGCAGTCGTTCGCGAAGTCGTGCAACAGCGTCTTCGCCCCCCTGGGGGTCGAGGTGGGGGCTGAGGGCCTCGTCGCCGAGGCCGAGGCGTACGGGTTCAACTCCCCGCCCAGCCTCTACGACACCGATGCCCTCGAGGCCGTGAAACCGGCCGAGAGCACGATCCCCTCCGCGGGTGAGATCGGCGGCGACCTCGATGTCGGGGTCAGCGCGATCGGGCAGGGAGAGGTGCTGGCCACGCCGCTTCAACTCGCCTCCATCGCGCAGACCGTCGCGGCCGGCGGCACCCGAAGCCCCACCCCGATCGCCAAGGACCCCGAGCTCGCGCCCGACGCCAAGCCCGTCGAGGTCATGAGCCCGGAGACGGCGAAGACCCTGACGGAGCTGATGATCGGCGTGGTCACCGAGGGCACGGGCTCGGCGGCCGCCCTCGACGGGATCCAGGTCGCGGGCAAGACCGGGACGGCCGAGCTGGGCGCGAAGGCCCTCGAGCCCGGGCAGGAGCTGGCCCCCGGCGAGGAGCCCGAGCAGGAGGTCGACGCCTGGTTCACGGCGTTCGCCCCCGCTTCGGCCCCCAAGCTGGCCGTCGCCGCGATGGTCGTGAACGCCGACGGCGACGGCGGCACGATCGCGGCCCCGATCGTGGCTCAGGTCCTGGACGCCGGGCTGTAGGCGACGGTCACGGCGATTCGCCCTTCTCATCCTCGTATTCGCGCAGCGGGAAGCCGATCGTGGCGCCGACCACGACGAGCACGCCCCCAACGACCGCGACCAGGCCGCCAACGGTCTCGCTGAGCTGCGCCAGGGCGGCGCCGGCGATCGACGCCAGCGCCCCGACGGCGACCAGCGACCACCAGCCGCCGCCGACAAGGTTGCGAACGGGCGCGGTGAGAACTGTGGCGAGCGCGATCACGGCCAGGCACGCGATGTCCACAAGGTCGCCGAAGAGGTTGACCAGGATCACCAGGGCCGCGAGCGCGGCGGCGATCAGCACCACCTGGGTGCCGCGTTCCCCGAGACTGCGGTCGGCCGCGGCGGTCAAATATCGAGCTCGACGACCCCGGTCTTGCCGGACGGCAGCGCGATCTCCAGCTCCAGCGGGCGGTTCTCCGTGGAGGCCTCCTCGATCAGGAACAGGATCATGCTGCCGCCGGTAGGACCGTCGAAGGCAACCGAGTCCACCTCCGGGTACTCCTCGCCGGGGCTCAGGATCGTGCCCAGCGGAAGCGCGAACGGGCTTTCGGTCTCGACCGGCTTGTACTCGTTCTCCAAAGTGTCGGTGACGGTGAGCTCGTCCGGGAGCACCGTCTCCTCCTCGCCCTCGTTCGCGACCTGCATGAAGACGCCGAAGTACTCCTGCTCGGGCGGCGGGGGGGGCTGCTCGTCGAGATAGGCCCCATCCGCGGTGTCGTCGGGGTTCAAAAAGCGCGAGATCACGACGTTGTAGGACACATCGTCAGCCTCGATCGGCTCGCCCTCCGCGACATCCAGCTCCTCCTCCTCACCGCCGCAACCGGCGAGCGGGAAGGCGAGCGCGAGCAGTGCGGCGAAAGCAACTGTTAGGCGCCTGGCCATCTGGCGCGGCAGTCTATCCGGCGCCCGGAACGCGATCGCCGCCGCCGACGGCGACCCGCTCGGGCGTCGTTCCACCCTCGAGCACGTCACGAAGCGAAGCCAGGGCGCCCTCCAGGGCCCGGCCGTAGTAGCGACTCATGCCGGGGGCCAGCTCCGCGAGCCTGTCGAGCGGGTGGGAGGGCTCGGTCCAGTGCACGACCTTCACCTCGCAGGAGCCGATCCCCGCCTCCGTCAGCTCCCAGGCGGTATGGACGGGCATCCGGCCCAGGCGCGAGCCCCGCCCGCGCTCGATGATGCGATACGGCTCGTCCAGCTCCTCGATGGCCGTCTCGACCCATAGGCCGCGCTCGCGGATCCGAAACCGCGCCGACGCGCCGACGCCCGCCGGGTCCAGGCGCATCAAGCGGAAGTCGGAGGCGAAGCGACCCATGAACGCCGGGCGGTTCGCCAGGTCGGCCACGAAAGCGAACGCCCGCTCGCGCGGCACGTCGATCGGCATCGAGGCAAAGACCGGGCCCACGCCGCGATTCTATTCCTGTCGCGGCGACCCCAATTTCCGAGGCTTTCGAGCGTCTGGGCGGATTGGCCTGGACATCCCGAGAGGCGTCGTTACACTCGTTGGAGCCCGGGTATCAGGCGATGGTCATGCTCACCGATAAGCCCACGGATCTCCATGAGAGCGGAGAGAACGTGCCTGGCTTCGCGTCGGTCGGCTCGCTGGCATGCACCGAGTGCGGGTACGCGGTGGCGGCGGCCGCCGTGCTCGAGGACCTTCCCCGGTGCCCCGCCTGCGGGGGCACCAGCTTCCGCCGCCGCTCGCTCTTCGCCCGGCCGACGGTCGACGCCGCCGCCGTCACGCCGGCGAGCTCGCAGCCGCGCTGGCTCGCCGGCCTGCGCACCGGCGACACACCCTGCCTCGCGTTCGACGCCGATTCAGAGCAGGTCGTCGCCGGGCTGGAGATGGGATGGACCCGCATCGGGCGAAGCGCGGCGGCCGACGTCCGCCTCGACGACCCAACCGTCTCCCGTCGCCACGCGCTGATCGTCCGCACCGACGACGAGGGCCTGCGCGCGCTCGACGATCGCAGCCTCAACGGGCTGTTCGTGAACGGCGAGCGAGTCGAGTGGGCGCGTCTCGCCGACGGCGACGAGCTCGAGATCGGCTGCTACCGCCTGTACGTCGTCGTTCCCTAGCGCCCCTGGGGGCGGCGTGGAGGCCTCCGCCGGCCGAGGGCTTGGACCACTAAGGCCCCTCGGCGCGGGAGAACCAGCCGGCCAGGGCCTCCACGCCCCGGCGCTGGGACTCGCCCCCGCCCAGCTTCGCCATCACACCGGCGCCCTTGGCGCGCATGAGCATGAGCTTGTGCTTCTCGCCCGCGGTCGTCTGGAGGATGAGCTTGACGGCGTGGCGGTCCATGATCGCAGCGCCCACCTCGGCCCATCCGCCCCCGGCGCCCTCCGCCTTCACCTGGGCGATGTCGCCCGGAGCGAGCGCGAGCGCCTCTCCGGCCGGGTCGCCGCGGCGGTCGAGGGGCTGAATCAGCAACCGCCCGCTGGTCACGCCCAGCGCCACGGCGTCGCCGCTGAAGAGACCTTTTTGGCGTGACGCGGCGCAGACGCCAGTCAGCGTCTCGTCGGCCCCCAGCAGGCCTTCGAGGCAGGGTCGCAGCTTCGAGTCGAAGTCGCCGGCCACCCGCCCCCGCAGCTACTCCGTCGAGATGTTGGGGTCGGCCTGGACCCTCTCGGGGATGATCATCAGGAAGTTCTCGGCCCCGGCGGCCGCCAGGGCCGTGACGCGCTCAGCCTCCTCGGGCTGGTCGGTCTCCCGGAGTTCGCCCGCGTAATGGCCCAGCAGGTCCTCGAGGTCGAGCGTTCCCTCGGCGTCGATCTCACGCACAGCCACCTTCGCGCCCTCGCCGAGGCGCCGTCCGATCGCCTCGCGGTCGAGGTTCCACTCCTCGTTTACGCGCACGTAGACCCGCCCGCCGGTCATCCCCGCGCAGGCCCACGGGCCGAGGTCGCCGAGCACGACGGCGCGCCCGGAGGTCATGTACTCGAACGCGAACCCCTTGGCGTTGGCGCGATCCACCAGGCAGCCCTTCGAGTCGTCGAGCGGCTGTGCCGGCTCCCCGCCCAGGACGACGTCCGCTCCGGAGAGGCGGATGCAGAATCGCGAGTCGGCCGAGCCCTGCACGAACAGGCGCCCGCGCTGGGCGCCGTAGGCAAACGACTTTCCCACCGACCCGTTGACCCGCCGGCCGGCCTCGTTGCGGCCCTTCATGATCGAGACCGTGCCGCCCAGCATCGCCTTGCCGACGCCGTCCTGCGCCCCGCCCTCGACCCGGACGACCAGACCCCACGCGTTGAACGCGCCGAAGCCCTGGCCCGCGACCGAGCCGCCGTTGAACGAGAGCTCAGCGAGGACGTCCTCGCTGCCCGCGGCCGCACCGTCATAGATCCGAGCACGCGAGAGGGCCCCGGCCAGCTCGGTTCCGAGAACCCTGTCGTTGGCGTCGGTCGCGCGGGGGAACTCCTGGCGCACGGTCGTCCCGCCGCAGACATCGCCCGCGAGCGCGGCGATCTGAGCTGACGCGTCGGAGCGCGCCATCCGGATCGGCCGTGCCCGCACGAGCCCGGCCTCGGCCCGGCTCTCGGCCGCGACCAGCTCGTCCTCGGCCACCGGCAGGTCCACCGGCGC
The DNA here is from genome assembly GCA_051004675.1 of Solirubrobacterales bacterium. Classification (GTDB taxonomy): domain Bacteria; phylum Actinomycetota; class Thermoleophilia; order Solirubrobacterales; family 70-9; genus JBDTSW01. The sequence continues at coordinate 22,510 of JBPCKC010000019.1, read as the reverse complement.
CAGCTCGAGGTACTCCTCGAGCGGCGTGATCAACGGCCCCAGGTCGAGCACCTCGGCGTGCGAGGCCTGCTCGAGCAGGTCGTAGCGCCCGACGAGGTCCTGGGCCCGCTCGTAGCCCATCCCGGCCACCAGCGCGCGGACTTCCTCTCCCATCGAGGTGAAGAAGCGGGCGCAGTTCTCCGCCGCGGTGTCCACGGCCTGGGGCGTGAACTTCTTGAGGCCGTGCTCCTGGGCGGCCTCGACGGTCTCGATCTGGGTGGCGATGCCGACGTGACAGGTGTCGAGCTGGCAGCCGCGGCAGATCGTGCAGCCCAGGGAGACCATGGCGAGCGTGCCGAACCCCACGCGGTTGGCGCCCATGCACAGCAGCTTCACGATGTCGTGCGCGTGGCGGTAGCCGCCGTCGGCCCAGATCTCCACGCGGTTTCGGATGCCCGCCTCCATCAGCGCCTGGTGGACCAGGCGCGTGCCGATGTCGGAGGGCAGGCCCACGTGGCGCAGGGCGTGCTGGCGCGCGGCCCCCGTCCCGCCCTCGAACCCCGAGAGGGTGATGATGTCGGCTCCCGCCTTGGCGATGCCCAGCCCGATCGTGCCGATGTTGGGCACGACCGGGACCTTCACGGACACGCGGAGGTCGGGGTTGACGGTCTTGAGCTCGTCGATCAGCTCGGCGAGGTCCTCGATCGAGTACAGGTCGTGGTTGTTGGAGGGGGAGATCAGGTCCGTGCCCGGGGCGGCGTTACGAGCGGCAGCGACCTTCTCGGAGACCTTCTTGCCGGGCAGGTGCCCCCCCTCGCCGGGCTTCGCGCCCTGGCCGATCTTGATCTCGGCGACGTACGAGGCGTTCAGCATCTCCGCCGAGACGCCGAATCGACCGGAGGCGACCTGCTGGCCGCGCCACTTGCGGTAGCGGCCGTACATGTCCTGGATCTCGCCGCCCTCGCCGTTGACGCAGAGGATGTTCGTCGCCTTCGCGGCCTCCGCGTAGGCGCGGAAGGCGGGCTCGGACTGCGAGCCGAAGCTCATCGAGGAGATCACGATCGGGTAGTCGTGCTGCCCGGCGCCCGGGTCGACGCCGGCGGCGTCGATCGCCTCCCGATCCGAGCGCAGCTTGATCACGTGACGCATCGAGATCGGGCTCTTCGCCTCCAGCTCGCGCACCTTCTCCGAGTAGTCCTCGTAGGAGGCGGTGCCGTTGGCGGCCGCGACGGCAGCCTTGTAGACCTTGGGGTAGAAGCGGAACGTCTTCGCGGGCTTCGAGTCCTCGTCGCCCTTCAGGATCCGGTGGCGCGCGTCGGAGTCGGAATCCAAGCCGTCGAAGCCCACGCCGCCTCGCTCCGACGCCGCGAACGCCTGCGTGCCGAAGATCTCGGCCAGCTCGGGGCGGAGGCCGATAGACGAGAACTGGCGCGCGTAGCCGCGGACCTCGTGGATGCCGATCGTCGAGATGACCTTCTCGACCCCCTTGCGAAGCGCGGCGCAGAGGTTCGAGACGTCCTCCGCGTAGTCGTCCACGCAGATGACCTCGGTCATCACGTACGGGCAGACGCCGTTGGCCCCCATCCCGAGTGCGAGCACGACGTCATGGACGTTGCGGACCGACGCCGAGCGCAGGACGATCGAGCAGCGCCGGCGCAGGTTCTCCTCGCCCGGCCCGACCTTGAACTGCTTGAGCGCCTGGTCGACCGCCGAGAGGGCCAGGTGGGAATCCAGGTACCGGCGCTCGCCGTCGTACACCACCCGGTCGGTGAGGACGAGGAGCTCGGCGCCCTCCGCCACGCGCTTGACGGCCTCCTGACGCAGTCGATCGATCGCGCCGCGCGTGGTCTCGGACTCGAGCAGGGCCACGTCCAGGGCCGCCGCGCGGTCGCGGAACTCCTCCCACAGGTCCTCGAGCAGGTAGGTCTGGTGCTTGCGCGCGATCTCCCGGTAGGTCGAGTCCGAGAGCGGAGCAAGGTCGTGATGGCCTCCCAGGATCACCGGGAACGAGGTCTCGACGATGCCGGTGTCGGTGGCGATGTCGTCGACGCGGGGGCGGCGACCGAAGACGGCCCGGGTCGAGAAGTGCTCGATCTCGCGCTCGCGGTCGATCGCGGGGTTGGTGACGACCGCCACCGTCTCCTTGAAGTAATCGGCCAGGTTCTGTCGCTCCGGCGAGAGCGCCGCCAACGGCCCGTCGTAGCCGAGCGACCCGATCGGCTCGGCGCCGTTCGAGGCCATCTGCTGGCAGAGCTTGACGTCGTCGCGCTGCCAGCCGAACCCCGCGAGGACCCGGTCGGAGACCTTGACGGGCTCAGCGGGGCCCGCCGCCGTGTAGCCGGGGATCTCGCTGCCCTCGAGCGGCCCGCCCGTGGCGAGAGCCCGATCCCATTCGGCCGGGTCCCCCCCGGCGCGCTCGGACCAGCGCCTGGCCACCAGGCGCTGCATCTCCGAGTGCTCGTGGAGCGTGGACGTGCGCTTGCCGGCGTCGATCGTGACCAGGAACTTCTCGCCGGGGCCCAGCGGCAGCGGCTCGGAGACCATGTCGTGAACGCTCACGACCCCTGGCTCCGAGGAGAAGATGAAGTCGTCGGGAGTCTCGACCTTCCAGAGGGGTCGCAGGCCCATCGCGTCGGCCGAGAACACGCACTCGTCGCGATGGCGTGCGATCAGCGCCACCGGGCCCTGCGCGAACGGGCCCATGGCCTGACGCAGGTACATGTAGAACGGGTGCAGATCGGCGGGGAGCGAGCGGATCTCGTTGACGATCGGCGGCACGACCATCTCCATGGCCTCGGCCAGCGAGAGCCCGTCCCGGCGGATGAGCGTGTCGATCACCCGGTTGAGGTCCTGCGAGTCGGAGGCGCCCGGCTCGATCGGGACGCCGAGCATCTGAGCCTCCTGGCGAAGCTGCGCGATCGTGTTGATCTCGCCGTTGTGCCCCAGCACCGAGAACGGCTGCACGCGCTTGAACGAGGGCCACGTGTTGGTTGAGTAGCGGTTGTGCCCGAAGCAGCCGATCGTCTCGAAGCGCTCGTCGCGTAGGTCCGGGTAGTACTCGCCCAGCACTTTGGGCGCGCCCATCACCTTGTAAACGCAGGTGGCCGAGCTGAACGAGGGGATGTGGAAGCCCAGCTCGCGCTCGAGCTCGATCATCAGGTCGAACACGCGCTCCGAGCGCGCGGAGTCGGCGACGAGGCCACCGATCTGCCAGAAGTGGGGTTCCTCCTCGCGCGCCGTGGCGCCGAGCGCCTGCGAGTCCACCTGCCCGACGCGCTCGGCCAGGATGCGAAAGCCGCCGGCCGTGAGGACCTGACGCGCGTCGTGCTGGAGTCGCTCGAGGTCCTGCGAGCGCTCGACGAAGATATGAGCCACGCAGAACCCATCGTCGAGGACCAGCGAGGGGTTGTGCCCACCAGCCCGGACCTCCTCCGCCCAGATCTTGCGCGGGATGTCCACCAGCACACCGCATCCGTCACCCTCGCCGTCCACGTTCCCTGCCCTGTGGAGCATCTTTTGGAGGTTCTCCAGCGCGAGCGCCACCGGGGCGTGGCTGGGGGTCGCGTCCTTGCGTACGGACGCGTAGATAGCGCACGCGTCCTTGTCCTCCACGGAGGGAGGAGACACGAGAGGTCGCCAGGGGAGCTCGGGCGAGAAACGGTGGGGCAAGTTGCTACCTCCGGTTCCGCGCCTTCTTCGAGCGGGCGCGCGACGGACAGGGAGCGGCGAGTATACGCCTGTTATCGGGCAACCTGTCCCCGGCGATAGAGTCGCCGCATGTCCACGACGATCGCAGTGCTCTCCCAGAAGGGGGGGACCGGGAAGACGACGATGGTGCGCTCGCTCGCGGACGTGTTCGAGCGGCTCGGCATCGACGTGCTCGCGATCGACGCGGACCCACAGGGGAACCTCTCCGACTACTTCGACACCCCGCACGACGCGTCCCCCACGCTCGGCGACGTCCTCCAGGGACAGGCGCGGGCGGTCGACGCGGTGCACGGCTCGGTCATCCCGGCGAACCTCGCGCTCTCCGAGGCCGAGTTGGCGCTGGCGGGCAAGATCGGCCGCGAGGTAACCCTGCGCCGGGCCCTCATGGATCTGAAGCGCCAGAAGGAGCTGATCCTGATCGACTGCCCGCCGACGCTCGGGCTACTGACGGTGAACGGACTCGTCTGCGCGACTCACGCGATCCTCACCACCGAGGCGCAGTACTTCTCGCTGCAGGGGATGGAGCAGGCAATGGAGGTAGTTGACCTCGCGAAGGAGTCGCTTAACCCCGACCTCGAGCTGCTCGGCGTGTGCCTCAACATCGCGAACATGCGGACCAAGCACGCGAAGCACACCCTTGAGGCGCTCAACGAGCGCTTCGGCGACAAGATGTTCCGCAGCGTGATTCGCCAGTCGATCGCCTACGCCGAGTCGGCCGAGCGCGCAATCCCGATCCTCGACTACCGCCCCGACCGCGGCTCGGACTACCTCTCGCTCGCCGGCGAGATCCTGAGGCGCCTGGGGCGCCCCGAACTGCTCGAGCCGCTCGACGAACTGAGTGCCGAGCTCGTCCCGGCCGGCGCCAGGGGCTGACCGACCGGGTGCCGGTTCAGCGTCGCGTGCCGAGCACCAGCACGTAGGGCCGCGGCTGGCTGACGCCGCCGCCCTCGGCCGGGAACTGCTCGAAGTACGCAACCCAATCGTTTTTGAGCGCCTCCCGCTTCTCATCGTCGAGCGATTTGGCGAGCGTGTGGGTCGGCCCGTACTCGGTGGAAAACAGCTCCCACACGGCCTCCGCGGAGGGGCCGTCCTGCGGGCAGTCGCCGTCCTCGAAGCTCAGCTCGAAGGAGTCGCCCAGGATCTCCTCGAGGTGTGCGTGATCGCCCCACGTGAACGGGCTGCCGACGCCCTCGGGCGGGGGCGGCTGGTACGGCGCCATGATCTTGAAGAAGTCCGCGACGCCGTCGGTCGGGTGCCAGGTGAGAAGGCCGAGCCGTCCGCCGGGCTTGCAGACTCGGCCCAGCTCGGCGCCCGCGGCAGCGTGATCGGGGGCGAACATGACCCCGAAGGACGACGTGACGGTGTCGAAGCTCCCGTCCTCGTACGGGAGGTTCTCCGCGTCGCCCTGCTCGAAGGAGACCTCGGCACCGGCGTCGTCCGCGCGCGAGCGAGCGGTCTCCAGCAGGTCCGGGGCGAGGTCGAGCCCGGTGACGTCCGCACCGCCCTTGGCGGCTCGAATGGCAATCTCGCCCGTTCCGGTGGCGACGTCCAGCCACCTCTCGCCCTCCTGCGGCGCGACCGTGCGCATCAGGTGATCGTGGGCGATCGCAAGGTGGTCGCTGACCCCCTGGTAGGGCCCACTGCCCCACATCACGCTCTGCTTCGCCTTCAGCTCCTCGAATGCCATGCTCGATTGCCTCCTTGAGTTCGCTCGCAAGGGCACCATTTCAGAAGTCGAGTGCGGGTGCTGCCCGAGAACGGGGTGACTTTTGATGATCGTGCCGCTCACGGCGGCAAAATCACGGAATGTCGACGGGGATCGGGTGCCGCGGCGCGGCCGATCACAGCTCCGGCACGTCCGCGCCCAGCGGGCTGAACGGAGCGCGGACGACGTCCGCCCAGCCCCCGGCCTCGGCCTCCAGCGCGCCCACCACCTTGCCCGTGTCCTGCCAGAAGCACCAGACGAGCACCGTGGGGCCCGCGCCCGAGATCGAGGCGCCCAGCGCTCCCAGCTCGCGGGCGCGGGCGAGCAGCTCCATCGACCGCGGGTAGAGCGGCGCGCGGTGAGACTGGTGGAGGCGGTCGGCGAGGCCGCGGGCGATCAAGGAGGGGTCGGAGCGCTCGATCCCCAGGGTGAGCTGCGAGGCCGCCGCGACGTTGGCCACCGCGTCGTCGAGCGGAACGCTCTCCGGCAGGGCCGCGCGCGCCTGGGCCGTCGGCACTTCCTCGTGGGGGACGACCAGCACCGGCTCGACCCCCTCGGGGGGCTCCAGGCGCACGGGCGCGGGCAGATCGCCCCCGTCCGCCCGCGGGCAAAGCGCGATCCCCCCGTAAAGCGCGGCGGCGACGTTGTCGGGATGGCCCTCGAGCTCGACCGCGTGGCGATAGATCTCGTCCTTGCCGAGCGCGAGCTCGTAGAGGTGATCGGCCGCCATCAGGCCGGCGACGATCGCGGCGGCGCTCGAGCCCATGCCGCGGGCGACCGGGATCTCGGAGCGGATCTCGAACCGCAGCCCATCGGCCGAGTGCAGGTGCTCGAAGGCGCTGACGCAGAGGTTCGAGCGGTCGAGCGGCAGCTCGCCTTCCCCGGCGTCCACGGAGAACTCCCCGGCCTCGGAGACCTCGAGCTCGAGGTGGACCGCCAGCGCCGCCGCGAGCACGTCGAAGCCCGGGCCGAGGTTGGCCGAGGAGGCGGGGACGCGGACGAGCCTGCGTCGCTCGGTCACCGCCTCCCTACTCCTTCCACTTGATCGAGCATCCGACCGGCTTGGTCTCGGCCGGCTCCGGGGCGCTGCCGGCGATGACGGCATCGAGCGCGGCGCGCAGCCAGGCGGCCTCCTGGGAGGGGTCGTCGTAGTCGGCGTCGGGGGCACCGCGGTAGCGCAGCCGCAGGTCGGAGTCGAGCACGAACACGTCGGGCGTCGTCAGCGGCCCCCAGGCCCTGGCGGCGTCCTGGCTTTCGTCGTGGAGATAGGGACAAGGCCAGTCCTCCGCCGTGACCCGTTCGCGCATCGCGTCGAAGGAGTCCGCCGGCTTGCGCCCGGCATCGTTGGAGTTGACGTGAAGCGTGCGCACGTCCCGCTGCGCGTATTCGCGCGCGACCTCCATCAGGCGCTCGTGCCAGGCGATGGCGTAGGGGCAGTGGTTGCAGGTCCAGACGACGACGGTCGCCGCCGCCTCGCCGGGGAAAGGCAGGGTGGTGAGGGCTCCATCCGTGTCCGGCAGCTCCAGCGGCGGCGCCAGGTCCCCGATCTCGAGACTTGCCGGTTCGCTCACGTGCTCTCTCCTCTCGGGGCGCCGACGAGCGCGTCGCGGACATCGGCGGGGTCTGGCAGCGGCGAGACGCGGCCGTCGCGCCGACGGTAGACGCGGCAGGTTAGCCCGGCTGGCTCGTCCCCGGGGGGCTGGATGTCGGCCCCGTCCACCCTGATGGTCGGCGAGCCGACGAACGCCTCGCCACGGGCGTCGTCCTCCGTCTGGATCTCGACCACACGCAGGTCCGCGGGGTCCAGGCCCATGGCGGTCATCTGCTCGCGCACCACGTCCCGCGCTCGCTCCCACGAGGGGCACCCACGCCACCAGAACAGCTCCACGAGCGGCTGCGGAGGCATCTCAAAGCGCCGCGAGGCGCTCGCGGCTGCCGCTGATCGCGCCCACGATGAGTCCGCCGGCGGGCACCTCGGCGCCCGCCAGGAGCACCGACCGTTTCACGATCGCGCCCTCGCCGACGCGCGCCTGCGGGCCGATAACGGCGGGACCGTCGATGCGGGCGCCTGATCCCACCGTCGCCCCCTCGCCCAGCAGGACCGCTCCGCTCAGCTCCCATCCCCCCGGCTGCTCCGCCGTTAAGTCCTCGCTCGGCCCGCCCGAGACGAGCTCGCCGGCCGCCTCGACATCGACGCGGCCGTCGACGACGTCCAGGTTGCCCTGCAGGTACTCCTCGATCGTGCCCACGTCGTTCCAGTACTCCTCGAAGCGGTGGACGTGGAAGGGGACGTCGGCCTCGAGCAGGGCCGGAAAAACGTCGAGGGCGAAGTCGATCACCTCGCCGGGCGGGAAGTGGTCCAGCACCTCGGGCTCGAAGACGTAGATCATCGAGTTCGTGAGGTCGGAGAGGGCCTCGGCGGGGTCGGGTTTCTCCTGAAAGCCCTGCACTCGCCCGTCGCCGTCCGTCACGACCACGCCGTACTGGCTCACGTCGGCGACCTGCTTCACAGCCAGGGTCGCGAGCCCGCCGTTCGAGCGGTGGGCGTCGAGCAGCGCCGTGTAGTCGATGTCGGTGAGGGCATCGCCCGCCATCACCAGGAACGGCCCGCCCTCCGCGGTGAGGAAGTCGCGAGCGTTGCGCACCCCCCCGGCGGTGCCCAGGAGCTTTTCCTCCTCCAGGTACGTGATCTCGACGCCCAACGCCGAGCCGTCTCCCAACGGGCCGCGGATCGTCTCCGGGAACCAGTGCAGGTTGGAGAGCACCTGCTCCACCCCATGGCGGCGAAGGCCGCGCAGGATGTGCTCGATCACGGGCCGGTTGGCGACGGGCACGACAGGCTTGGGGATCTCCCACGTAAGCGGCCGCAGGCGCTTGCCCAGTCCCGCCGCCATCACCATCGCGCGCATCGCGCTGAGGCTATAGAACCCGGTCGGGGTGTCCGCCGGCTTCGCCGCCCTATCCTTTGCGACCGCTGCCCGCCGAGACCAGGAGACGCATGAGCACCACCGTCACGCAGGACCCCGCCACCCAGGATCACAAGGTCGCCGACATCGGCTTGGCCGACTTCGGCCGCAAGGAGATCAAGCTGGCCGAGCACGAGATGCCAGGCCTGATGAGGACCCGGGAGGAGTTCGCCGCGGCCCAGCCGTTGAAGGGCGCACGCATCACGGGCTCACTCCACATGACCGTGCAGACCGCGGTGCTCATCGAGACCCTTCTCGCCCTCGGCGCCGAGGTGCGATGGGCCTCCTGCAACATCTTCTCGACTCAGGACCACGCCGCGGCGGCCATCGCCGCCGCCGGAGTCCCCGTGTTCGCCTGGAAGGGCGAGACGCTCCAGGAGTACTGGTGGTGCACCGAGCAGGCCCTCGCCTGGGCCGACGCCGACGGCCCCAACATGATCCTCGACGACGGCGGCGACGCGACGTTGCTGATCCACAAGGGGGTCGAGTTCGAACGGGCGGGGGCGGTGCCGGATCCCGCCTCGGCCGACTCCGAGGAGTTCCGCATCGTGCTCCAGACCCTGCAGCGCTCGCTGGAGTCCGACCCGCAGCGCTGGACTCGCGCGGCCAAGGGGATCATCGGGGTTACCGAGGAGACGACCACCGGCGTCAACCGCCTCTACCAGCTCGCGGAGGCCGGCCAGCTCCTGTTCACCGCGGTCAACGTGAACGACTCGGTCACGAAGTCCAAGTTCGACAACCTCTACGGCTGCCGCCACTCCCTTGTGGACGGGATCAACCGCGGCACCGACGTCATGATCGGCGGCAAGGTCGCTGTCGTTTTGGGCTACGGCGACGTCGGCAAGGGCTGTGCCTCGTCGCTCCGCGGCCAGGGCGCCCGCGTGATCGTCACCGAGATCGACCCGATCTGCGCTCTGCAGGCAGCGATGGAGGGCTACGAGGTCCGCACGCTGGACGAGGTCGTCGAGACGGGTGACATCTTCATCACGGCGACGGGCAACAAGGACGTCATCGGCGTCGCCGACATGCAGCGGATGAAGCACCAGGCGATCGTCGGCAACATCGGGCACTTCGACAACGAGATCGACATGGCCGGCCTCGAGCGCCTCGACGGCGTCTCCCGCGACACGGTCAAGCCTCAGGTGGACGAGTGGACGTTCGCCGACGGCCACACGATCATCGTGCTCTCGGAGGGCAGGCTGCTGAACCTGGGGAACGCGACAGGCCACCCCTCGTTCGTGATGTCGAACTCCTTCACGAACCAGACGATCGCCCAGATCGAGCTGTTCTCGAAGCCCGAGGACTTTCCGCTCGGCGTACACGTGCTGCCGAAGCACCTCGACGAAAAGGTCGCTCGGCTTCACCTCGACGCCCTGGGAGTGAGCCTGACCGAGCTCTCGCCCGAGCAGGCCGCCTACCTCGGGGTGCCCGTCGAGGGCCCCTTCAAGCCGCCGCACTACCGCTACTAGTACACCGGCGACCGAGCCGACTTTTCGTGATCGTGCCGCTCCGCGCGGCAAGATCGCCAAAACTCGGTGTGCTACCGGGCGGGCTACTCGTAGGAGATCGCCTTGATCACGTCCAGGCGCGCCGCCCGGCGGGCCGGGATGATCGAGGCGACGAGGCCCAGGACGACCCCGGCGACCCCCACCCAGACCATGGTCGCCACGGGCGGCCTGTAGACGACGCCCGGCACGCCGGCTGAGAGCCCCTGAAGGAGGGCGGCGCCGAGGCCCGTGCCGACCGCGATCCCGAGCAGCGCGCCGATCAGGCCGATCACCAGGCTCTCGTAGGCGATCGATCGCCGGACCTGCCAGCGGGAGGCGCCGAGGGCCCGCAGGACGCCGATCTCGCGAGTGCGCTCGATCACCGACATGGTGAGCGTGTTGATGATCCCGAAGAGGCTCGCGAATATCGCGACGCCGACGATCGCGTAGAAGATCCCGAACTGCTCGTTCACCTGCGCCTCGACGTCTGCCTTGAGCTCTTCGTTCGAGAGGACCGAGAGGTTGGGGTAATCCTCGCGCACGATGCGCTCCACCTTCCGGCGCAGGGCGGGCCGGGCCTCCTCGGAGCTCGCCTTCAGGGCGATCTGGGAATCGGCGGTCACCCCGTAGACGTCCTCCATCGTGTCGAGCGACATGCCGACGGTCTGGCCGCCGAAGACGACCGTCTCGACGATGCCGGCGACCCGGGCCCGCCTCGAGCCCGACGGGCCCTGGAGCTTGAGGCTGTCGCCCACCTCGAGGTCCTTCTCCTCCGCGTAGGCCTTGCCGACCGAGACCTCCCCCTCCGCGAGGCGGCGAAAGGCCTCTTTGCGTGGGGCGCCCTCCACCTGGGTGGTGTCGACCCGCTCGTAGCGGATCGGCTCGAAGCCGAACAGCAGCCCGTCCTCGGTGGTCTTGCCGGTCGGGCCCGGCAGGTCGGGGGTGAAGACGAAGCGCTCGCGCGCCACGACCGCGGCCTCGCCGATCCTGGCCAGCCGGTCGCGCAGCCCACGCGCGATCGTCTGCTGGGGGCCCTGGCCGGGCGCGAAGCCCGTCGGCTGCACGGTGAGGTCGCGCGCGAAGCTGCGGTCGAACTCGTCCGAGATCGTCTTCAGGAAGCTCGATCCGAGGCTGTTCACGGCCACGACGAGCGCCAAGCCGATCATGAGCGCGGTCGCGGTCGCGGCGGTGCGGCCGGGGTCCGAGCGCGCCGCGTCGGCGGCCAGCCGGCCCTCGACTGGAAAGAGCGCTCGCAAGGGCAGCGAGAGCACCCGCACGAGCGGGCGGATCACGAACGGGGCGACCAGCGCGATCCCGAAGAAGATCCCGATCGTCCCCGCCATCCCCGCCGCCGCGACGAGCGTGGTGACCTCCTCGGCGGCGCCCAGCCAGAACGCGCCGGCCAGGCCCACTCCGATCAGCAGGACGCCTGCGAACGCCCGGCGCGTCCGCAGCCTGGCCCGCAGCCCCTCGGTGCCCAGCACCGCGCGGATCGGCGAGGTCCGGCCCGCGCGGCGGGCCGGGTGGAAGGCGCCGCCGACGGCGGTCACAAGCCCGGTGACGATCGCGGCGACAGGCGCGAGCGGGGTCATCACGAGGTCGCCGACCGGGAAGTCGAGCCCGCGCATCAGCTCGATCAGCGCCAGGGCGAGCCCCACGCCGAGCGCGAGGCCGATGACGGCGCCGATCAGGCCCAGGACGAGCGCCTCGATAAGGATCGACGATGCGATCCGCCGCCGCGAGGCGCCCAGGGTGCGCAGCATCCCGATCTCGCGCGTGCGCTGGAAGATGCTCATGTTGAACGAGTTGAAGATCAGGAAGCCCCCAACGAAGAGGGCCATGGCGGCGAAGAAGTAGAGGATCGCGTTGAAGGCCTGGAGCTGGGATTCGACCTCGTCTCCCTTGGCCTGGGGCGTATCGACCTCCACCCCGTTCGGCAGCTCCCTGCGAAGCCGCCGCTGCACGGCCTGGATCTCGGCGTCGCCCCCGCTCACGACCACGTTGACCTCGTCGAGGCGCCCGCGCTTGTCCATCACCTCGCGGGCCTCGCGGAGCGGCATTGCGGCGAACCCCTCGCCGCCGAACTCCAGGCCGGTCGAGAACTGAAACAGCCCCACCACCTCGAAGCGCTTCGTCCCGTCGGGGGTGGCGAGCCGGATGTGGTCGTCCACGGCCACGTCGTTGGCCTCCGCCCAGCTCTCCTGGAGCGCGATCTCAAGCCCCCGCCGGGGCTCGCGGCCGGCGACGGTCTGCGAGTCGGTCAGGTCCTCCGCTCCGGGGTCCTGGCCGGCGACGTTGAGCTGCTTCTCGGCGTCGGGCGAGGCCAAGCCGTCGCCCTCGACCAAGGTGAAGACGCTGATCACGTCGCCGGCCAAGTCCTCCACACCACGGACGCGGCTGACGCGATCCAGCGTTGAGGCGCGAAGCGAGTCCTCCCCGTCCCCCGACACCACGAGGTCCGTCTTGCCGTAGACGGAGTCGAAGAGGTCCGAGAACGTGCGATTGATCGTCGCCGCCAGCAGCAGGACACCGAGGATCATCCCCACGCCCAGCACGATCCCGGCGGCGGTCAGCAGTGCCCGGGCGCGGCGGGCGCGCACGCGGCGGAGCGCCAGGCCCGAAAAGGAGCGCACGGCCTCAGGCCTCGGCGGGCGCCGAGCTGAGCGCCACGAACGCCTCGGAGACCGCCTGGCGGTCGCCGCCCGTGATCTCGCCGGCGACGCGGCCGTCGCGGAGGAAGACCACCCGCTCGGCGATGGCCGCCGCGCCGGGGTCATGGGTCACGATCACGAGCGTCTGGACCTCGCGGCGGTTGAGGTGGCGCAGCAGATCGAGGATCTGGCCGCTGGAGCGCGAGTCCAGGTTGCCGGTTGGCTCGTCGGCCAGCATCAGCTCGGGCTCCGTCAGCAGGGCCCGCGCGATCGAGACACGCTGCTGCTCGCCCCCTGAGAGCTCGGAGGGCAGGTGGGTCGTCCGATGGCCAAGGCCCACCAGCTCGAGCAGCTCCGACCCCCGCTCGCGCACCGCCTCGTCGCGACGCCCCGCGATCAGGGCGGGAAGAAGGACGTTCTCCTGCGCGCTCAGCGCCGGCAGGAGGTTGAAGAACTGAAACACGAAGCCGATCCGGTCCCGGCGAAGGCGCGTGAGCCCGGAGTCCGAGAGCCCGTCGTACCGCTCGCCGCCGAGCGAGATCTCCCCGGAGGTGGGCGTCTCAAGCGCGCCGAGCAGGTGGAGCATCGTGGACTTGCCCGAGCCCGACGGACCCATGATCGCGATCATCTCGCCGCGCGCGACCTCCAGCGAGACACCGTCCAGCGCACGCACGGCCGTCTCCCCCTCACCGAAGACCTTCGTCAGCCCGCGGGCGAGCAGTGCCGGTTCCGGAGCGGCCTCCATCCAGTCATTCTGACGAGACTGCGCCACGGGCCGTCGAGCCGGCCTCACCAGCCTCCCTGCGCGCCGCGGGCGCGCTCGTGGCGCTCAGCGGCCTGGCGATCGCCCTGGCCGCGCGCCGCTAGGGCTACGGCCGCCCCAACTCGTCTTTTAAGCGCTCGATCACCTGCACCGGTGATGGGTCGACGTTCCGCCCGGCCGCCATGTGAAGCGAGACGAGGTCGCCCAGCATGACGCCCCACAGCATGCGCGCGGTGCGGTTTGGGCCCTCGGTCTCGATCCGGAGGACCGCCTTGGCGCCCGGCTCGATCAGCCTTGCCGTGAGCTGAGCGCGCTCGCGCTCGCGCGGGTGCTGGTCGGAGTCCTCGAGGAAGATCGGCACGAAGGGCCCTCCATCGAACGAGGCGTCCCAGGCCACGATCTCGTTGTGGTCCAGCTCCGGAAGCTCGTGGTTGAACGCCGGCTGCTTGGCGTTCTCGTTGATCTGGGTCTTCCAGCGGTAGGCGACCGGGCTGGTGAGGTCGCACCCGTACACGACCGGGACGGCGCCGGCGAGCTCGGCCGCGATGTCCGCGGAGCGCGCCGCGAGCGCGTCGACCTGTTCGGCGAGCCAGGCCGCGGCCGCGTCGATCTCGGTGCGGATCCCGTCGGCCGCCTGGATCAGCGCGGCGAGCTCGGCGGCGATGGCGAACATATATCCCACGGCGGCCCGCGGCTGGAGCCCGGACGGGATGCCCACGACGGGCACGCCGGCGGCGCGGGCGGCCTCGGCCAGGGCTCCGCCGGTGGTGGCCACCACGCGCTTGACGCCCAGCGCCTCCGCGGCCGCGAAGCAGGCCAGGGTCTCCTCGGTGTTGCCGGAGTAGCTCATGCACAGCACGGCGTGGCCGGCCGGCGTCCATGAGGGAAGCTCGTAATCGCGGACCACCAGTACCGGCCGTGAGAGCCGATCCCCGATCGCGGCCGCGGCGAGGCTGCCGCCGATCCCCGAGCCTCCCATCCCGCAGACGGCCAGGCCGGTCGCCTCGAAGGGCTCGATGCCGGCCGTCTCGACTCGCCACAGCGCGTCGGGGAGCTGATCGGGAAGCCCGAGCACGTCGCCGAGCTGATCGGCGGTGTCCACCGCGCGGATGCCGTCCAGGCGGTCGCTCATCCGGCGACCTCGCCCGGGGCCACGCGGGCATCGCCCGCCACCTGTGAGGAGGCCTTGACACGCGCGCCGTCGCCGATAACCGCGCCCGCCGCGATTCGCGCCCCGGCTCCCACCTCGACGCCGCGCCCCAGAATCGCGCCGTCAACGGTGGCGCCGTCGCCGATCGTGCAACCCGAGTCGAGCACCGAGCCCATCACCCGGGCGCCGGCTCCCACGCGCGAGTCTGCGCCGAGAACGGCGCGCGGGCCGACCGTGGCGTCGGTGGCGACCTCACAGCCGTCCTCGATCAGGGTGGCGGCGCCTCCCGGCTCGGCGGGGACGTCTGTGGCCACGCGGCACTCGAGGATGTCCCAGCTTGCCTGGAGGTAGCGCTCAGGTGTCCCGATGTCCATCCAGTAGCCCTCGAGCCGCTGACCGTACAGACCCTCACCGACCAGGCGCGGGAAGACCTGCCGCTCGATCGAGCAAGCGCGCCCCGGCGGGATCAGGTCCAGCACGCCGGGCTCGAGGACGTAGGCGCCCGCGCTGATCTCGTCGGTCGAGATCTCACCGGGATCGGGCTTCTCCACGAACGCCTCGACGGCCCCGTCCGCCCCGGTCAGGACGAGGCCGTATGAGCTGGGGTCCGCCACGGGGTGAAGCGCCAGCGTCGCGGCCGCTCCAGCCGCCTCGTGCGCCTCGATCAGCGCGGTGAGGTCCAGGTCGGTGAGCACGTCTCCGTTCAGGGCGAGGAAACGCCCGTCCAGGCCGACCTCCTCGGCCGCGAGCCGCAGCGGCCCGCCGGTGCCGAGCGGCTCCGGTTCCTCGACGTAGCGGATGGGCGGCCCGCCTTCGCCACCGTCCCCGAGCGCCTCGCGCAGGAGCTCGGCTCGGAAGCCGCAGGCCATGATCACCTCGTCGACGCCGTGAGCGGCGAGCCAGTCGACCATGAACCGGATGAACGGCCGATCCACCAGGCGCAACGCCGGCTTCGGACGCGTGAGGGTCAGCGGCCGCAGCCGGGTTCCCTCTCCCCCGACGAGTACGACTGCCTGCATGCGGGCCTCAGCCGGGGCGGCCGATTCCCTCGTAGGTGAAACCGGCGTCCCGCAGCGCCGCCGGATCGAGGAAGTTGCGGCCGTCGACCAGCAGCGGGGTGGACATCCTGCCCACGAGCCCAGCCCAGTCGAGCTCGGCGAACTCGGGCCACTCGGTGACCAGGATCGCGGCGTCGGCGCCCTCGAGCGCCGCCTCGGCCGAGGTCGCCATCTCCACGTCCGCCAGCAGCTCGCGCGCCCGCTCCGTGGCCACCGGGTCGAAGGCGGTGACCTTGGCGCCCTCTCCCTGGAGCCGCGCCGAGAGGACCAGGCTTGACGCCTCGCGCATGTCGTCGGTGTTCGGCTTGAACGCCAGCCCGAGCAGCGCCACGCGCTTGCCCGCCAGCGAGCCGAGGTGCTTCTCGAGCTTCTTCAGCACCCTCCGCTTCTGAAGCTCGTTGACCTCGATGACCGAGTTGAGGAGCTGGAAGTGGTAGCCGGTGTTGCCCGCCAGCTGCTTCAGCGCGGTCGTGTCCTTTGGAAAGCACGAACCGCCGAACCCAATGCCGGCGTTGAGGAAGGAGGGGCCGATGCGGCTGTCCAGGCCCATGCCGCGCGCTACCTCGGTGACGTCGGCGCCGACCTCCTCGGAGACGTTGGCGATCTCGTTGATGAAGGAGATCTTGGTCGCGAGGAAGGCGTTCGAGGCGAGCTTGATCATCTCCGCCGAGGCGACGTCGGTGCGAACCACCTCAACGCCGAGCGGCCGGTAGAGCTCCTCGACGGCGTCGGCGGCCCATGCGCCTTCGGGATCGGCACCGATCACCACGCGGTCGGGATGCAGGAAATCCTCGACCGCGGAGCCCTCCTTCAGGAACTCGGGGCACGAGACGTAGGCCAGCGAGGGCTTCTCGCGGCGGATCGCGGCGCCGGTGCCGGCCGGGACAGTGGACTTCATCACCAACGCGTGCTCGCCTCCCTCCGCGAGCTTCCCCACCACGGCCTGAACCCGCGAGAGGTCGGCGTCGCCGGAGTAGGTGGGAGGGGTGTCCACGCAGCAGAACAGCAGGCGGGAGCGTCCGAGCGCCTCGTCCATGTCGGTAGTGAAGGTGAGGCGCTCGCGGTTGCGCTCGAGGAGCTCGCCGATTCCCGGCTCGTGCATGGTCACCTCGCCCTTGCGCAGCCCGGCGACCTTGCCCTCGTCCACGTCCATCGCGACCACGTCGCGGCCGAGATCGGCGAAGCAGGCGGCCGTGACCAGGCCGACCCAGCCGACCCCGACCACTCCTATCGCATCGTTTCGCTCGCTCATCGGTCTCGCTCGCGGGCGCCCCCGCGGGTCGCGGAGGGTACCTAGGTCCCGGCCTCGCGCAGGTTCTGCGCGATCGCGATCATCTGGGGCTCGGTGAGCAGCTTGTCGAGGGTGTTCGTGACCCAGTACATGGCGTCGCCGCGCTGGAACGCGAGCATCCGCAGACGGCCGCCGTCGTAGAAGAACAGGTACTCACGCTCGCCGATCTTGCGCCGCTCGCTGGGATTCGCGAAGAGCGGGGCGTTCACCCAGTCGGTCCCCGAGACACCGTAGTAGGCCGTCGGGTAAGTGCTGCCCGGGCGCGAGACCACGAACTTGTACCCGTGGTAGAGCTTGTCGTCGCCGCCGTCGATGCCGAAGTAGCGCGAGTCGTCGGACAGCATCGACCCTGGCTGCACGCGAGTCGGGTAGAGGATGGGGAACTTCAGCCGGTCCCCACCCTGGTCACCGATGGCCGCCGCGTACTGCTGCGCGGCCACCGTCGCATCGATCATCTCGGCCGCCGCGAGCTGCTCCGCCGACTGCTGGGGCTTCGGCTCGGGCTTGGGCTCCGGGTCGGGTCGGCGATTTGGCTCGCCGTCCTGGCTCTTATCCCCGCCGTCCTCCGGCGCGTCCGGCTTGGGCGCGCCGATCATGGGGCCGGACTCGCCCAGGAACTGGTCGACGGCGTCGCGCAGCGGCGCGTCGCTGGCCGTCACGTAGCCCTGCGCATCGAGGCTGTCGAAGGGGAAGTTGACCTGCGTGATCTGCGCGTTGCGCGCGTCGAGCATCAGCTTGAACAGCTCGACCAGCGTCCCCGAGTCGTTGATGTCGGAGGTCGTGTAGTCCTTGAAGATCTCGATCAGCTTGTCGCGCTCGTCCAGCAGCTTGCCCGGGGGCACCTTCTGGCGCGCTTCGCGCAGGAAGCCCTGTTGGCGCGCCGCGCGGACGATGTCGTTGTCCTCGTGGCGGTACCGGACGTACTGGAGCGCCTTGAAGCCGCAGAGCCGTTGGTAGCCCGCCTGGATATCGATCTCGGCGTACTGCTCGGCGAAGGAAGCGGCCGTGGCGTTGTCGTTGAAGTAGTGGCGGTCAATGTCCATGTAGACGCAACCGATCGCGTCCACCGCGTCGGCGAAGCCGTTGAAGTCCACGTTGACCACGTGATTGATCGGAATGCGGTCGCCCGTGATCTGCTTGACGACCTCGAGCGTCAGCTTGGGCCCACCGTAGGCGTAGGCGGCGTTGAACCTGTCGACGCCGTGGCCCGGGATGTTCACCCGCAGGTCACGCGGGATCGAAAGCTGCGTGATGATGTTGCTGTCGGGGTCGATGCGCAGCAGCATCGTCGTGTCGGAAAGGCCCTTTGAGGACTGATCCGGCCGGACGTCGGAGCCGATGATGAGGAAGTTCTGGGCGTCCTCGTCGATTTCGGCCAGCTGGTCCTCGAGGCCGGGGAGCCCCCCGAGGCCCTTTGCGATGTCGGTGAGATAGACCAGGATCGAAACGGCCGTGGCGGCCGCCATCGAGGCGACGATCAGAAACGACGCGGCCATGAACCGCGCCCACAGGCCGGCCCGGGGGGGCTTCTCCGCGCTGGCCGTTGCGGGCGTTCCGTGCGCGGGAGCGGCGGCCGTGGCGGCGGCGGCACCCTCGGGCTCCCCGTCGGAATCCTCCGCCTCCTGCGGGTCCGCTGCCGCGGCGGGCGCCGGCGCCTTGCCCGGGTCCGTCACCCCGCGCTTCTTGGTGTGCTCGGCGGTGCGATTGCGCAGGCCCTCAAGGGCGGCCTCCCTCGCCTCCTCCTGGTCGGCGACGGCGAGGGTGTCCACCTCGGTCGTGGCGCCGGCCGCTGCAGAGGCGCCGGCGGGGACGGCGCCAGGCGCGGGGTCGTCGGGCGTGGGGTCGGGCGTGGGGTCGTCGGGCGTGGGGTCGGGCGTGGGGTCGTCGCTCGTGGGGTCAGACCCCTCGGCTTGGTCTGGTTCGCGGCCTTCCGCCACTACGTCGGGATCTGACCCCGCGCTCGGTTGTTCGTCGGGATCTGACTCCGCGCTCGGTTGTTCGGGATCTGACTCCGCGCTCGGCTCTTCGTCGGGATCTGACTCCGCGCTCGGTTGTTCGGGATCTGACCCCGCGCTCGGTGCTTCCGGGGGCGCGTCCTCGGCTTCGTCCTCCTCGTCGAACTCGAATTCGTCGGCGGGGTCGGGGCCTTCGTCGGCCAGGGCCTCGGCGGGGGGGTCGGGCGGTGGTTCCGGGTCGGGCAGGTCCGGGATCTCGTGCTCGCCGGCGAGCTCGGTCTCGAGGTCGTCGGCGAGCTCCTGCTCGAGGGAGTCAAACTCGTCGGTCAGCCCCGTCTCGACCTCGATCTCGTCGCCCTCTTCGTCGGGCGCGTCGTCCTCGCCGTCGCCTTCCTCGTCCTCGTCCTCGTCGGGCAGGCCACTCCAGCCTTGGCGCCCCGCCCAGGTTGCCGGAGGGGGGTCGAGGAGAGGATCGTCGGGGGCGGCGTCGTCGGGCGTGGGGTCGTCGGGCGTGGGGTCGTCGGGCGTGGGGTCGTCGCTCGTGGGGTCGTCGCTCGTGGGGTCGTCGCTCGTGGGGTCGTCGCTCGTGGGGTCAGACCCCTCGGCTTGGTCTGGTTCGCGGCCTTCCGCCACTACGTCGGGATCTGACCCCGCGCTCGGTTGGTCGTCGGGATCTGACTCCGCGCTCGGTTGTTCGTCGGGATCTGACCCCGCGCTCGGTGCGTCCACGCCCGGGGTCTCGTCTTCCTGCTCGTCCTCGGGATGGTCGCCGTCGAACGCGCCGGGCGTCATCGGCTGGCGTCCTCCTCGGCGAGCATCGCCGGAAGCGTGTCGACGAAGTCGACGATCGCGCGGCGGTAGCTGGCGAGGGAGGAGATCGAGACCCATTCGTCGGGGCCGTGATGGCCCGCGCCCAGGGGTCCGAACTCGACCGCGGGTATGCCGACGCGCAGGAAGGACACCGCGTCGGAGGCTCCGTCGCGGCCGACGCTGGTGACGCCCTCTGCGTGATGGCGCGCGGCGGCGGCGCAGAGGCTCCGCACGTAGACGGACCCAGGGTCGACCGCCGCCGGCGGGCGTGAGAAGGTCGAGATCACCTTGGACTCGGGCAGCGTCCCAACCTCGGCGAGGATCTCACGAGGGTCCTGCTCCGGCAGGTAGCGGACGTCGACGTCGATGTAGCACGTGTCGGGCACCTTGTTGAGGGCGTCTCCTCCGAGGATGCGGCCGAGGTTGATGGATGGCCGGTCGAACAGCTCGGAGCTGCGGCTCGCGAACGGTAGCGACTCGATTCCCCGGAATACCTCGATCGCCTTGAGGATCGCGTTCTCGCCCAGCCACGGCGTGGCTCCGTGCGCCGCCCGCCCCGTGACCTCGAGGCGCATGGCCAGGACTCCCTTCGCGGCCACTCCGATGTGCATATTCGTGGGCTCGCCCGTGATCGCGAAGTCGCCGCGAAAGCCGTTCTCCACCAGCAGGTCCCCCCCGCGCTCGACCTCCTCCTCCGACTCCTCGTCGGGAACGATGCCCAGCAGCACGCGGACGCCCTCCTGCTCGCGCAGGTCGGCCATCGCGAGCAGCAGCGCCGCCACCGCGCCCTTCATGTCGTACGCCCCGCGGCCCCGCAGCCTGTCGCCGTCGACGCGCGGGTGGAACTGCTCAGGGCGACCCGGCACGACGTCGATGTGTCCGTGCAGCAGGACCGTCGGCGCCCCGGCCGGACCCACGGCGGCGGTCGTGACGGGCAGGCCGCGGATGCCCATCTGGTCGGCCTCCACGTCGCGCGAGTCGAGCCATCCCTTGACGAACCCGGCGCACTGACGGATTCCTTCCTCGGTGGAGGTGTCGTAGGCGATCAGCCGCTCGGTGAGAGCTTGTTCCTCGGAGGACGCGATCGGGGGATTATCGAGGGTTGGCCGCCTACTCGCCGTCGGCCACGCGCTCGAGCCCGTCAGTCACCCGCGGCGGCTTGTTGCGATTCACCACCTCATGGGTGGTCAATCGCAACACTCGGGCTCAGACGGGCGTGCGGCGGTCGGCCGCCCGGGGGGCTCTGTCCGGCATGGATGCCCGTTTGGAGAAGAGGGCCGGAGGCCCGTCCCCCCGGCGGGCGACTGCCGCTCGCCCGTCGACGGCTGATGCTTTCGGCGGCCCAGCGGCTACCGCAACATCGGTCGTGCCCGGCTCAGCCTGATTCGGCGATCTGGATGAAGGCCTCGCAGCGGGCCTTCTCACGCTCGGCGGTCTCCTCGGCGGCCGAGCCATCCTCGGCCTCCTCCGCGCGCTGCTCCGCCTCGGAGAGACGCTCCTTCAGCTCGCTCACGTCCAGGTCCTCGGGCGACTTTACCTCCGCCACGAGCACGCGGACGCGGTTGGCGAAGACCTCCATCCAGCCCTCGCCCTGGGCGAAGCGCTCGGGCTCTCCGGAGTCCGACTCATGCAGCCGCAGCTCGCAGGGAACGAGCCGGGCGATCATCGGGGCGTGGCGGGCGCGCACGCCCACCTCGCCGACGGACGTACGGGTGGAGAGCATGAAGAGCTCGCCCTTGAACACGGGTCCCTCCGGGGTGAGGACCTGGGCCTCGAGCTTGTGCTCCTCAGCCAACGGCTACTCCTCCGAGTCGTCCGAGCCGTTGCCGTCGTCCGATCCGTTCTCCGAGCCCTCGGCGTCGCCGTTCTCCGAGCCCTCGGCGTCCTCGCGCTCGGCGGCCTCGGCCTCCTCGCGCTCGACGCCCTCGTCGCCTGAT
The DNA here is from genome assembly GCA_051004675.1 of Solirubrobacterales bacterium. Lineage (GTDB taxonomy): Bacteria > Actinomycetota > Thermoleophilia > Solirubrobacterales > 70-9 > JBDTSW01. The sequence continues at coordinate 1,050 of JBPCKC010000019.1, read as the reverse complement.
TCGCGCTCGGGGCTGGCGTCGCGCACCTGGTCGATCGAGGCCTTCATGTAGAACGCGCCCTCCGACAGGTCGTCGTGCTTGCCGTCGAGGACCTCGCGGAAGCTGCGGACCGTGTCGGCCACCGGGACGTACTCGCCCGACCGACCGGTGAACGCCTCGGCGACGAAGAACGGCTGGCTCAGGAAGCGCTCGATCTTGCGCGCCCTGTTCACCGTCTGCTTGTCCTCGTCGGAGAGCTCGTCGATGCCGAGGATCGCGATGATGTCCTGCAGCTCCTTGTAGCGCTGGAGGTTCTCCTGGACCTCGGTTGCCGTCCGGTAGTGCTCCTCGCCGACGACGTCGGGCTTGAGGATCGTCGAGGAGGAGTCGAGCGGGTCGACCGCGGGGTAGATCCCCTTCTCGGAGATGCCGCGCGAGAGGGTTGTCGTCGCGTTCAGATGCGCGAACACCGAGGCGGGCGCCGGGTCCGTGAGGTCGTCCGCCGGAACGTAGACGGCCTGGATCGAGGTGACCGAGCCCTTCTGGGTCGACGTGATCCGCTCCTGAAGGCCGCCCATCTCGGTCTCCAGAGTGGGCTGGTAGCCCACCGCCGACGGCATGCGGCCGAGCAGGGCCGATACCTCCGAGCCCGCCTGGACGAACCGGAAGATGTTGTCGATGAAGAGCAGCACGTCCTGGCCGCCGACCTCACGGAAGTACTCCGCCATGGTCAGCCCGGAGAGCGCGACGCGAAGGCGCGCGCCCGGCGGCTCGTTCATCTGGCCGAAGACGAGCATCGTCTTGTCGATGACGCCCGACTCCCTCATCTCGAGCCAGAGGTCGTTGCCCTCGCGCGAGCGCTCGCCCACTCCGCAGAAGGCCGAGAGGCCGCCGTGCTCCTGGGCGATGTTGTTGATGAGCTCCTGGATCAGCACCGCCTTGCCGACGCCGGCACCGCCGAACAGCCCGACCTTGCCGCCCTTGGTGTAGGGCGCGAGGAGATCGATGACCTTGATGCCAGTCTCGAACATCTCGGTGGTCGGCGTCAGGTTCTCGACGCTGGGGGACTCG
>JBPCKC010000018.1:0-2835 GCA_051004675.1 Solirubrobacterales bacterium | reverse complement strand
CCCCAGGTGATCTCGTTCGTGGCCCATGCTCGGCGGCCCGCCTCCGCGTAGCGCGGGGCGTTGACCTCATCCCAGTAGGCCCGGTTGCGCGCCACGTGATCGGGAAGCTCCGACTGGCTCATGCGTTACTCCTATGTCAAGCCGCGGCCACGAGGCCGGCGGGTTCGCCGATCCTGGCAACCTCGTCGACGAGTAATCGACGGTACACCTCGTCGCTGAGGCGGCGGCGCAGGGCCCGGATGGCCTCGGTCTTGGTATCACCTTCCGCCCGGCGCTTGGCCAGGTAGTCCTGCCCGGCACCGGGCCGCTGAAGCTGGGTGATGGCGATACGGTGCAGCGCGGCATTGAGCTGGCGATTGCCGCCGCGGCTGAGCCGATGGCGGACATGGTTGCCCGACCACACCGGCAGCGGCGCGGTGCCGTTGTGGCGGGCGAAGGCGGCGCGGCTGCGGAAGCGACGGACGCCGGCCGTCTCGCCGACCAGCTTGGCCGCCGTGAGCGGCCCACAGCCGACGAGGGCGAGCAGGCTTGGCGCGAGACGCTCGGCAAGCGCACCGATCTCGCGTTCGAGGCCGTTGATGCGCTCGGTCGCCGTGCGGATGTCGGCCACCAGCTCGCGCGCCAGGCGCGCGACCGGCCCGGGCAGCCCGGCCAGCCGTCGCTCAAGGTCGTCGAGCACCACGCGTCGGTTCAGGCTGCGCGGCGCGGGCTCGGCGCCGGGCAGCAGCTCATGGAGGTGCCAACGCAGACGGTTCTGGGCTCGGGTACGCTCGCCGACCAGATCCTCGCGGTGGTCGACCAACAGACGCAGCTCCCGTTCGGGGCCGTCGAGGGTGGCGACCGGCAGGTCCGGCTCGCGCAGCGCGGCACGGGCCACCGCGGTGGCGTCAATCGGGTCGCTCTTGCCCGGCTCGCGTCCCGAGCGACGGGCGCCGGCCATCAGCTTGGGCGGCACCCGAACCACCGGCTCGCCGGCACGCAGCAGGTCGGACTCCAGGCGGCGGCTCAGATGACGGCAATCCTCGAGCGCCCAGGCCCGCGCGTCGAACCGGGCGGCCCAGCGCACCAGCTCGAGATGGCCGGCCGGCGTGGCCGCCACGGTGCGCTCCGCCAAGCGCTGTCCAGCCTGGTCGACCGCCACCGCGGTGTGGCTGTGCTTGTGCGCGTCGACGCCAATCGTCACCATGTCCATGTCCTCCTCCTGATCAGGGGATGGCACGGACCGGTCGGCGGACACGCCTGAGTGGGGGCGAAGCCACGCTCCTATCAAGTCACGTCGGCCGGTCCGACGTGTCCGGCGGGCGGCATAACGCATGAAGGCCACACCAGGGAGCTGGTGGGCAGCGATGCTAGGAGCCAACCCGCCGAACGGATAGAAGAGTGACACTCAGTAGATGGTGCTCCGCGCGTCAAGCGCCGGCCGTCGTACCCGCCGCGGTTAACGGTTTTGGATTCAGGGTGCGCTCCTTCGCGTAGGCGATAACCTGTTCCAGGCTCATTCGCCGGCCCTCCTGCCAAGCCGCCTCGATCTTCGCATCGGAGAGCAGCGGGCGGGCCCGCTCGCGCGGGTCCGGAAGCTTGATCAGATCCGGCCAGCTGCGTCGCCGTCGGCCCTTTTTGACGGCGGCGGTATCGTGGCCGTCATGGTCTATCGGCTGCGCACCCAGCTGGCAGGCGAGCCCGATGACCTCGCCGTGGTGGCGTACGCGGTGCCCACGCCCGCCGGGTTCGGCTACCTGCGCTTCGTCATGCCGCCCGACGAGCTGCCGGAGCGCGAGGCCGACATCCACCTCATCGCCCAGCTCGCCGACTTCGGCGCTCGGGCTGGCTCGACCCCGTGATAAACCGCCGCGGGTCCGCTGCACTGGCCGCCGCGAGCATCCTCGCGGTGGCGCTCGTCGCGTGCGGGCAGGACCGCGAGGCGCCCGAGCCGTTTCGCGAGGCCGTGCCCGCCGGCTTCACTTTCGTCCGCGACCCTGTCGGGATGTTCCCGCCCGGCCTGCGGAAGCACGCGGAGGAAGAGCTGCGAGCCATGGCTCGGGCGACCGGTGTCTACGGCGTCGTTGTCGCTGCGACCGAGGTACCCGATCCTCCCGTCGTCGTGCGCCCGATCTTCGAGGAGGTGGCAGGCGCGGGCGGTCAGCTGCTCCTGGCGTTCTGCACGCCTGACGCCTGCGACCTGCGGTCTGCCAGCTCGGTCAGCGAGGCGCTGAGCTCGCGCGTCGAGGCGGTCGCGCCGGAGGCCGAGCCAGTGGTCGGGAATGCGAACGCCGACGCCAATCGCAATCTCGGTCGCTGGGTCGAGTTCGTCGCCGCGGTTGCCGGCGTCGACGAGTAACCGGTGGGCAGGCATCGACCAGAGGGTCCCCGGGCGCTCGGGAGGCCGGCCGTTTGCCTCGCCGTGTATCCCCATGGCGTTCACGCGCAAGGAGAGGGACCGATGACCGCCGACGATACTGCTCGAGCAGCATCGGTCGATCATCCGCGACGCCCTTGATAGGCACGACGGCTACGAGGTCAACACCGAGGGCGACTCGTTCCTCATCGCCTTCCCAGCCCAATCGCAGCCCTGCGGACCGCGGGCGAGGCCCAGCGAGCGCTCGCGGCGGTCCAGTGGCCCGAGGGACCGGACGTCAGGGTCCGCAACGGTCTGCAGTGCTCGCCTCGAGCGTACACCTCTAAGTGAGCGCCAAGGCCGTCTTCAGGGAGTCTTGACCCAGTTTCTGGCGCCGGTTACGGTCACCCGGGCCGCAGGCTGCAGGGAGAGGTGAGTCATGCGCGTGGGACTAATGGCGGAGAACCCGCTCGAGAGCGCCGTGCTGGCCTCAGGGATCG
>JBPCKC010000017.1:0-4390 GCA_051004675.1 Solirubrobacterales bacterium | reverse complement strand
CCGGCTCGCCGAGCAGCTCGCATCCTCGAACGGCGGGGGCGATGGACGAGCTTGAGGTTCTGCGAATCCGCGACGAGGTGCTCCAGGCCATGTACTGGATGCGCTCGGAGGGGATCGACGAGCGGCCCACGGCCAAGACCCTCGCCCGGTTCCTCGCCGTCCCGGCCGAGACGCTCGCTCCATATCTGGAGCGTTTCACGGCCGACGGCCACCTCGAGCCCGCGGCGTCGGGCTACCGGCTGACAGAGAAGGGCACCGAGGCCGGTCGCCGCACGTTCGCCGACGAGTTCGCAGACCTCACCCGCCCCACCCACGGGGAGTGCGACGACGACTGCTGGTGCCACGACTCTCCGGAGGACGCCGCCCGCTGCCTCGAGGAGCGCACGGGGCACGCCCGTGCCTGACCCCGCCCTGCCGAAGAGCTTCCTGCGGCCCTGCCTCCTGCTGCTGCTCCGCGAGCAGCCCGCCCACGGGTACGAGCTGCTCGAGCGCCTGCGCCCGCTCGGTTTCACGGCGCCCGACCCCGGCGGCCTCTACCGAGCCCTGCGTGCCCTCGAGGACGAGGGCCTCGTGCACTCGTCCTGGGAGGCGTCCGAGGCTGGCCCCGACCGGCGCATCTACGACCTCACCCGGGCGGGTGTGGAGCATCTTCACCAGCGCGCCAAGGGCCTGCTCGCCACGAGGGCCACGCTCGACGTCTTTCTGTCGCGCTACGAGGAGTGGGTGGCGCTGCGCGCGGCGGGCGAGCCCTCGCCCTCGGCTCGTTCCTGAAGCGCGGCGCGCGCTCGTCACGGGGGCGCCCAGGCAGCTCCCTCTTGCTTGCGGTCAGGGGGGCGCGGTTTGGGCGGCGAGGCGCTCTCCGAGCTCGCGCAAGGCGCGCATCGCCGGGGCGTCGGGGTCGACGTCGATCGGTGCAAGGCCCTCGCGCTCGGCGTGCGCGACCGCGGGGTCTTCGGGAACCTCCACGAGCTCATGCGCCCCGAGCCCGGCCCTCATCGCCTCGAGGTCGGCCTCGTCACGAACGCGATTGGCCACCACGATCACCCGCGCGCGCTCTGCCGCGATCTCCGCCGCGCGCCGCGCCACCTCGATCGACTTCGCGCTCGGGTCCGCCACCACGAGCACCACGTCGGCGTCGCCCTTCTCCATCCTCAGCACGGTGCCGACGCCGGCCTCCATGTCGCAGATCAGGATCTCCTGCTTGCCCTCGAGCTCCCCGAGCAACTGCTCGGGCGATATCCCACATCACGGTCAGCCGGGGTCCGGGCGGTCGATCCGCGAGACGACGACCAGGCGGACGCCATCGGGCGCGTCCGTGCCGAAGCTCTCGACAAGACCCTCCGCGGTGGGCTCGTGCTCGGCCTCGCCGTCGTCGAGGGCCTGACGGGCGGCCAGCAGGGCGTCGGTCTCCTCCGGCCCCAGTCCCAGCGAGATGCCGAGCATCGGGTTGGTGTCGGCGTCGAGGGCGAGCACCGGGTGCCCGGCGCGCCCGAGCGTCCGGGCGATCGTGCCCGAGGTGGTCGTCTTCCCGGCTCCGCCCTTGCCCGCGACGGCGATCTTCACGCGGCTCTCACATCTCGAAGGGTACTTTCGAGCAGCTCGTCGACCAAGCGCTCGATCGCGCGGGCGGCCGGTGACGAGGGGGCATGATCGATCAGCGCGAGGCCGAGGCGATCGGCGGTCGCCGCGGCCTCGTCGGCTGGGATCGCGGCCGCGACCGGCTCGCCGAGCATGCGCGCCACCCGCGACCGGTCGGCCGCAGCGGTGACCTTGTTGGCCACGACGACGACCGCCGGTGGATCGCGGCGAGCGCGCGCGATGCGGGCGATCCGGCGCGCGGTCAGTGCCGACTTCCAGGTCGGCTCGGCCACCAGCAGCAGCGTGTCGGCGTACGGCGCCCAGTCGAAGGCGGTCTGGCGCGGCCCGGCCGGGAGGTCCCCCACCACCGTCCACTCGCGCAGCGGCTCGGCTCGGCGCAGCCGGTGGATCACACGGTAGAACGCCTGCATCGCAGGCATGATCGGCGCCCGTCCCTCGCTGCCCGAGACCTTGCCGACCTCGAGCAGGCGGACGCCGTCCGGTGCCTCGGTCGAGTAGCGCGTCACCGCCCGAAAGGCTCCGATCCCCTTGCGCAGCCGCCAGCGGCCGTCCTCGTCGCGCTCGGCGGCGTCGTTGAGCGGCGGCTCGCTCGGCGCCGAGGCGCCGAGCGAGAACGCGAGCCCGGGCATCAGGTCGGAGTCGAGCGCGAGCACTCGATGGCCCCGCCGGGCGAGCAGGCGGGCGATCGTGCCCGCGATGACGGACTTGCCCGCCCCGCCCTTACCCACCACGGCGATGCGCAGCGGCGACCTGCTCACCTGCGTACGGCGGGGCCTCAGCTTGGTGAGCGCGAGGCGCCGAGGGCTTCGCGCGCCCTCTCCTCGGCGATCATCTCCTGCAGCTCGACCTCGGCCGGGTCGACCTCCGCGGGGCTGGGGTGCGGCCGCCTCGATCGGCGTGCGAGCACGCCCGCCACGGTCGCGACGGCCAGCAGGGCGAGCGTCATGAGGCCGCCGGCCTGCCAGGCGCTTCCGAGCCCGGGCTCGCTCGGCTCGACCGGCGCAAGCTCGCTGCGCGGCGAACGGACCGTCGGCTTCGACCGGCTGGGCTCGGAGCGGGGAGTCCGCGTCGGTCGCGACGGACGGCTCGAGCGACCGCTGTCGCGCCTGGCGCGGGGGGAAGAGACGGTGGGACGGGGGGAGGGCGCCCGGCGCACCGTAGCGACCGGTACAGGGGTCGCGGCGGTGGCCGCAGGGGCACCACTCGGCCGGGCCGCCGACCGGGTGCTGACGACGGCGGGCGCGGGCTCCGGCCTGGAAGCCTCTCGGCTTGAATCGGTGGGCTTCGCGCGACCCTCGGAGTTGGCGGGGCGGGACTCGGGGCGCTCAGCCGGGACTCGCTCGGGGACGGGAGCAGCCTGAGCTGGGGATGGGGCGGGTTGGGTCGTGGGCGCCGGCTGCGTCGTCGCCTGCGGCTGCGCGGCGGGCTGCGCATTCCCGTGATCGTCGCCCGGCTCGCCGCGCTGGTCCGGAGCGAGAGCCGCGTACTCCTCTGGAGTCATGTAGGCCTGTGGCGTGCATGCCGAGGCAGCGGGCGCGGCGAGCAGTGCGCCCCCGGTGAGCGCCGTCGCAAGCAAGTACTTTCTCTGAAGCACGCGCGCGACTCTAGCGCCCCTCGTGGTGGGGGGCAACCTCCCGGGCCGCGCACCGCTGACCTCGAGTGAGAGTGGTCTAGATTGGCAACCTTCGGCCCGGTGGGCAGCGCCGGCGAGGTCAAGTTCATCCAATGAGGGGGTAGCTATGAGACGAAAGACACGCGTCTTTGTCGCGGTCGGGATCGCCGCGCTCGGCGCGATCGGGGGCTCGACGGCGCTCGTCGCCGGCGCTCAGGGCCAGGACCCGACGCCAGGCGTGAAGGGCGACTTCAGCCTGATCATGATGATCCACACCCAGCAGAGCGTGCCGGAGTTCAACGTGCCGGCCACCTCGCCGTGGGACGGTGCACGGCGGCCCGGGATCTTCACCTACCGGTCGATTCCCTGTACGGGGAACGCCCCGGTCAACAACATCTCCTCGGACCTACCGAGCTACAACACGCGCGCGCCGGGCAGTCGCTCGCCGTCCTCCTTGCGCGCGCACCCGTTCGCGATGCGAATCAAGAAGGCGCGCGGGGGTGGCTGGGAGTTGCAGGGGCAGATCGACTTCACCGTCTGCAAGCTCGGCCCCGGCCCGACCGTCCGTCCCGAGCCGGTCGCGGACGAGCAGAAGCCCAAGATCCGCGTGCGCTATCGCGCGAAGTTCCTGCGAGCGACCGCCGAGAACGTGCACTGGGCGGGACGGTTCCGCATCGTAGGGGGCACCGGACGCTACGAGGGACTGACGGGCACTGGCGACATCGCCGGCTACTTCTTCTGCTTCGAGCCACAGGGCTGCCAGGCCACCGGCGGCAGGTATCAGGATGGGCAGATGGTGATGCACGGCGACTACGAGGACCCGACGCCGCAGCTCGACCAGCAGGGTTTGCGCTAGCGAGCGCGTGAGAACGGCAGCCCACCCGCGCGGTGGGCTGCCGTCTGCGTTCATGGCAGCGGGCGCCAGTCCGGCGGGATCGGAGCGTCCGGGGGCGCCACCGCCACGAACGGCGGCCTGCCCGCGATCAGCGTCGTGAACACCACCCCGAGCGGCTGTCCGCGCTCATCGCTCGCGCTGCAGGCCAGCACGAGCCGGGCGGCCCCGCTCGCGCGCTCGACGCCGGCCGAGACGCCGGGGTAGTCCGGGCGCAGGCGCACCCGGTGGGCGCGCTGGTCGGCGCCCGCGTGACGGGTGAGCGCGCGCGCCGGCTCGGCCAGCGC
>JBPCKC010000016.1:0-30751 GCA_051004675.1 Solirubrobacterales bacterium | reverse complement strand
ACCACGCCGACTGGTACGTCGACGAGGTCCTCCTTTACGCCAAGCAGTACGGCAACCTGCCCGACGACCTGGTCGGCTCGCTCACCGGCCTCACCGAGGGCGCGCGGTTCCCGGTCGCAGCCGACGCCCGCTACGCCGACGACATCTCCGAGCGCGAGGCCGCCGAGCGCTCTGCCCCCCGCAAGGGGGTGGCCGGCAATGCCGCCGACGTCGTCTCAGCCTCACCCACACGTCGAGGGATCAACATCTACTCGAAGGAGAAGGCCCCCGTCGTCGCGGTGAACGACGGCGTCATCCGCGAGGTCGGCGAGAACAAGAAGCTCGGCAAGTTCCTGGTCCTCCAGGACTCCTACGGCAACCGGTTCACCTACGCCGGGCTCGGCGAGGTCGCCGAGGTCTACCCGGTCCCGAAGGAGTCGGAGCTGACCGCGGAGGACTTCCGCCTCGTCACCCCGGACGACAGCGAGCCCTCCGCCCCGGCCAGCGAGAGCTCCCGCTCCGACGACGATGCCCGCGGCAAGCTCGTCGTCGCCGAGCAGCAGCCCCAGGCGGCCGACGCGGGTCCGCTCAACACCGAGGACATGCGTGAACGCCTCTACGCGTTCCCCGAGCGCCCGGGGAACATCGGCCGCGCCGATCTCACCGGCCAGCTCGACGAGCTTCTGGCCACACGCTTCCCGGGATACGAGAGCTTCAAGTCCTACCTCGGCGGCGTGATGAAGTTCGACCGCGACACGATGGAGATGGAGGCCCTGCGTGAGGGCTCGCAGGTCGTCGCCGGCACCGTCCTTGGGCATCTGGACGAGGGGTCCGCCCCCCATCTCAACTTCGCGATCCAGCCCACAGGACGCGGCGCCCGGAAGATCGACCCCAAGCCGATCCTCGACGGCTGGAAGCTCTTGGAGGACACCGCGATCTACCGCGCCGCCGGCAAGAACCCGTTCGAGGGCACCGGCGTCAGCATCGGTCAGATCCTGCTCATGTCGAAGGAGCAGCTCGAGCGCCGGGTGCTCTCGAACCCCGACCTCGAGATCGCCGCCTGCGACCGCGACTACATCCAGGGCGGCCAGATCGACCGCCGGATCATGGCGATCATGGAGTTCCTGACCGCGCGGGGGTACGACCTCACGATCACCTCGATGCTCTGCGGCCGCGAGACCAGCATCACCACCTCCGGCAACGTCAGCCACCACTCCTTCGGGTCGGCGATCGACATCGCCGCGATCAATGGTCAGACCGTTCTCGGCAACCAGGGTCCGGGGACCCAGTCATACGCCTTGATCCGCGACATCCTCACCCTCCAGGGCACGATGCTGCCCGACCAGGTGATCTCCCTCATGGAGCTGGGCGGCCCCACCTTCGCCATGGGCGACCACGCCGACCACGTCCACGTGGGCTACTCGCCCGTGGGCGATGCCGGGGCGCCCGACAAGCAGTTCGTGCGACTCCTGAAGCCCGACCAGTGGGAGCGGCTCATCGGTCGGATCTCCGAGATCGACAATCCCGAGGTGCCCACCAAGCCTTCGAAGTACTCGCTGCCGGCGGGCGGAGGCGACGGCGGCAGCAGCAAGCGCGCGTCCGGCGCTCACGTCGGCGAGTAGCCTCGCCCCATCGCGGATCTTCTCGCCTTCGCGCAGTTCGACTACCCCGGCCGCCTCGGGCCCGACGACGGCCGCTATCTGGTCCGCTCGGCCGACGGCGAGGCCGAGCAGGTGCTCGTGGTGGGTGGCGTCGAGGGCCTCGCGGTGACCATGCGCCGCAGTCGGCGCAAGCGCGGCAAGGCCCGCCGTGCCGCCGAGGCGGCCATCCCCGAGGTGCCGGTGACGCGGCTGACGGTCATCCAACCGGGAAAGCTCGGCGGCCCCGATGCCGCCGAAACGTGGCTGGGCGGCCTCGCTGCCTCGCCTGAATCGGCCGACGAGCTCGTCGCGGAGGGGCTCCGCATCGTCAACCGCGCGCTTCACGCTCACCGGCTGGCCACCCAGGACCCCTACGGGGGCGGCGTCTCCTCCACGCTCGCGCTCGCCACGCGGGTGGGCTACGGGACGGGCGACGAGCTGGCCGACGGGCGCTTCACGGACGCGGTCGAGGCGCCGCCGGCCCCCGGGCCCCGCAGCCGTGCCGACGCCCTGCGCCCGCAGGAGCGCCTGGCCGCCACGCTCGGGCGCCGCGAGGCGACGGACGCCTGCGAGACCCTGATCCTGCGCGCCCGGGCCGACCTCGACGGCGGGCGGATGCGTGAGGCGACACTGCAGCTGCGCGTCGGCCTCGAGGCGCTGCTGGCGGAGGTCGAGGCCGGCTCGGTGCCGAGGGGGGGCGGCCAGATGGGCGCGATCGCGACCCAGCACGCGGAGCGCCAGATCGAGGACCTCGCGGCGCTCTCCGAACGCCGCGCGATCACCGGCGTGGCAGCCAACGAGGCGCTGGAAGGCGAGCTGTCAGCGCAACGGGCCGAAGCGGTCACCGAGACCGTGAAGCTGTGCGAGCGCGTGCTCCGGCGCCGGCGGCTGCTGGCGGAGTAGGCGACTCGGCCCTACGTCCCCAGCGCCGCCAGCACGGCGCCGAGCTCCTCCACGACGTCGCCGTTCAGGCGTACCGAGGCGCGGTCGTCGTACGGAGTCGCGCTGCGCGTGACGACCGCCAGGTGGCCACCGCCGGCCAGCGTCAGCTCGGGCAGCCCGGCGACCGGGTAGACCTCGAGCGAGGACCCGATGCAGAGCAGCAGGTCGGCCCCGGCGCAGAGCTCCTGGGCCTGCGTCATCGCGTCGACCGGAAGGTGTTCGCCGAACAGGACCACGTCCGGCTTTACCTTGCCCATGCAGCCGCCGCAGGTCGCGATCCCGTCCTCGTCGAAGAGCTCGGCAACGCGCTCGCGCTCGTAGCCGGCGCCGCAGGTCGTGCAGCTCGAGGTCGCGATCGAGCCGTGGACCTCGACGACCCGCCGCGAGCCCGCGGCGGCGTGGAGCCGGTCGATGTTCTGGGTCACCACCCCGTCGAGCAGGTCCTGCCGCTCGAGCTCGGCCAGCGCCTCGTGCGCGGGGTTGGGCCGCTTGTCGCCCAGCATCTCGAAGCGGGGCCGGTAGTACTCCCAGAAGCCGGCGGTGTCGCGATGGAACGCGTCGATGTGCGCGACCTTCATCGGGTCCACCTTCGTCCACAGCCCGGCGCCCGGGCTGCGGAAGTCGGGGATCCCGGAGGGCACCGAGATCCCCGCGCCGGTCAGAGCGACCGTGCTCGCCGATTCGCTGATGAGCGCGGCAAGGTCCCGGGCGGGGCTGGGGGCGTCATTCCGGGGGGCTCTGTCCGGCATGGATGCCCGTTCGGACAGGAGGGCCGGAGGCCCGCCCCCCCGGGAGGGCGACCCCAGCCCCGCCCCCCGCCGGCCTACTTCCCGCTCCACTTCGGCGTCCGCTTGCCGAGGAAGGCGGAGATCCCCTCCTTGGCGTCCTCCGACGTAAACGCCTTGGCGAAGCCGCCCTTCTCGGCCTCGATGCCCTCGTCCAGGTCGCCCTTGTTGGAGATCTCCTTGATGAGCTCGACGGCGACCGGTGCCTGCCCGGCCAGCTTGCGGGCCCACATCAGGGCCGTGTCGAACAGCTCATGGTCGGGCACCACCCTCGTGGCGAGCCCGTGCTGGAGTGCCGCGCCGGCGGAGATCGAGTCGCCAACCAGGTTCAGCTCCAGGCCCTTACCGGGGCCGACCAACCTCGGCAGGCGCTGCGTGCCGCCGAACCCGGGAATGAGCCCCAGCTTGACCTCCGGCTGGCCGAACACGGCCGACTCCGCCGCGATGCGGAAGTCGCAGGCCATCGCCAGCTCGCAGCCACCGCCGAAGGCGAGCGCGTTGACCGCGGCGATCGTCGTGACCCGGGATGAGCCCAGATCGCGCAGGAGGGCGTGGCCCGTGTGGATCAGCTCCTCGCTGCCCTCGTCCATCTGCGTGAACGCCTTGATGTCGGCCCCCGCGGAGAACACGACGGGGATCGAGGAGGCGATGACCATCGCACCGATCTCGTCGTTCGATGTGACGCGCTCCCAGACGGTCCCCAGATCCTTGATGACCTGTGGGGAGATCGCGTTCATCGGCAGGTTGGCGAGCCAAGCGATCGCGACGTCCCCGCGCGTCTCCAGCTTCACCGTGTCGGCCTGGTCGCCCTCGTCGGCCTGCGGGTACGCGTAGAACCCCTGCCCGGCCTTCTGCCCAAGCCGGCCCTGGGCGGCCAGGCGCCTCAGCACGACGGGGGCCTCGAACCGCTCGCCGTGGGCCTCCTTGGCCTTCTCGAGCTTCTCGAGCACGCTGTCGAGACCCTCGAGGTCGGCCTTCATGAACGGCGGGAAGAGGCCGCGCCGGGGGTCCAAGCCCGCGCCGGCCATCATCCCGAGGTCGATGTCTCGCGCGGTGGCCACGCCCTCCTCCAGCAGGAGGCAGGCCTCGACGAGGGCCTTCAAGGCGAAGGTCTCGATCAGCTCGTCGTCAGGCTCTCCGTCGCCCTCGATCTGCGGCTCCCCGTCCTTGTAGAGCCCGTCGCCGCCGGACTTGGCGCCCAGCTTGCCCTCATCGACCAGCTTGCGCATGCCCTGGTGGACGTAGAACGAGTCGCCGTAGGACTCGTTCAGGTGCTGGGCGACGTGCATGATGGTGTCGAGCCCGAGCAGATCACCCAGGAAGAAGGGGCCCATCGGCGCCAGCTTGGCCTCGGCCACCTTGGCGTCGATCTTCTGGATCGAGAGGCCCTGCTCCTCCTGCGCGCGCCACAGCTCGCCGGCCGCGGAGTTGAGGATGCGGTTGACGACGAACCCCGGTACCTCGGCGCAGGTGATCGGCTGCTTGCGGATCGCCTGGGCGAAGTTGTAGGCGGCCTGGGTCGTCTCATCGGAGGTGTCCTCGCCCTCGACGATCTCCAGCAGCGGCATGACCGAGGCCGGAAAGAAGAAGTGGAAGCCGACGACCTTGTCCGGGCGCAGCGTCGCATCGCCAATCTCGGTGATCGAGAGCGAGGACGTGTTGGAAGAGAGGACCGCGTGGCCGGGGGTGACCTCGTCGAGCTCGCGGAAGACCGACTGCTTGATCTCCATCTTCTCCGGCGCCGCCTCGATCACGAAGTCCACGTCCCCGAAGTCCGCGTAGTCGAGGGTCCCGTGGATCCGCCCCATGACCTCGTCGAGCCGGGCGTCCGCCTGCTCCTGGGTGAGCTTCTCCTTGCCCACCAGCTTGTCGAGCTGCGACTTCGTCACCTCGCGCGCCTTGTCGAGCCCGTGGTCCACGAACTCCTGCTTGATGTCCTTGAGCACAACGTCGATGTCTGCCGCGGCGATGACCTGGGCGATCTCGCCACCCATCGTGCCGGCGCCGACGACGGCGGCCTTGAATACGAACATGTCCCTCCGATCAGAGTGTGAAGCGGGGCGAAACCGTACCGGGAAGCGTCCGGCGCGGTCAGTCGATGCGCCGCGTGGCGATCGCGATCGCCCCAATCCTCTGCTCCGGATCGGCGTCGACCGAGTGGAAGGAGAAGTAGGTGAACCCACCGTTCCGGCGCAACTCGCACTTGGAGTTCTCGTTGTTGTCCACGTTCGGGTCGCGACTGCCGTCCGGGTTGCTGTGGTAGCAGGCAAGCCCCCCGTACGCGGCGTTCAGCTCGGCCGCGGTATCGCCCACGCCCACGCGCTGCGGGCGCGTCGCGAGGCAGGGTTCCAGGGTGAGCATGTACACGGCGCGCGCCTGGCGCGAGAGCCCGCGAAAGACGATGCTCAGGCTCTCGCCGGGCTCGTTGGGGCAGCCGCGACGGGGATACCGGTAGACGAGGGAGTACAGGTCGCGTTCCCGGTCCTTCGAGCGGTCGACCGGATTGCCCAGCCTGCGCTCGACCGAATCCCTCGTCATCCCGAGCGCCGCGATCCCGATCGACTCGCCGGGGACGATCTCGTACTTAGCCAGTCCGTCCGCCGAGATCGCCGACGTCGAGCCCGAGAGCAGGGCCGTGGAGGCGAGCGCGCAGGCGAGCAGAAGCCCCCTGCTCGAAAGACGAGGAGCCTTCATGTGCTTCCTTTCCAGAGTCGACGCCCGGCGCGACCGGGCTACCCCCACCGCTGCGCAGCAGTCTAGCGACGGTCCGGGCCTCCGCCGGTGCGCTCGGCTACGAGGCAGAGCTCGCCTGCTCGACCTCGTGCTTGAGGCGAATCAGGGAGCGCTCCAGGGAGCGGCGCTGCTGAGGCCGGATGAAAAGCGCGTCGGACACGAGGCCGAAGAAGCCCGCCCCGTGCAGCCTGTAGGAGAAGGCCTGGCGCAGCAGCGTCGCCTCGCCTTGGATCTCGAAGCTGACCGCTAGCTCGCCCTCGCTCTGGGGGTCTGAGAAAGCGATCCGGTGAAAGCGCCTCGGGTGGTGCTCGAGCACCGTCTCGGTCACCTCGCCGCGGCCCGCCCGGGTCGAGCGCCAGCGCAGCGTGCCGCCGGCCTCGGGATAGCGCTCGCTGGATGCCACCTCTCCGAAGCCGTCCGACCACGCCACCCACGAGCGAGGCTCGAAGTAGTAGTCCCACGTCTCCGCGAGCGAGGCCTCCACGAGTACCTCGGCGGACACCTCCTTCACGGGTAGATCTCGCGCTTGATCAGCGTGACCGAGCGAATCACGGCGTCGAGGAACGGCTCGACCTCCGCCCGCAGCCGCTTGTACTCCCGCCGCCCCTCGCGGGTGAGCGAGTAGTAGCGCCTGGTACGGCGGTCAGGATGCTCCCAGCTCCCCTCGATCAACCCGCGCGACTCCATCTCTCGCAACATCGGATAGATCGTGTTCGGGTTCGCCGAAATCGCGCCCTCGGTGATGCGCTCGATCTCCTCGATCAGACGGTTGCCGTACGCGGGCTCGCAGGCGATGAGATGAAGCACGAGGAGCGGAACCACGTCGCGCCGGCGGATCTCGCCGCCGAAAACGTCCATCGAGCGCCCCCGCCCCTTCGCCGGCGGCTTGGCCTCGCCGGCGGCCCGCTCCCGCGCTGTCCGCGCCGCCCGAGCGACGGGATCTCCGGAGGCCGGCGAGCCGCTCGAGCGCCGCCGCGGCTTGGCTCGTTCCGCCATGCGGCGACTATAGGCGGGCCCCCCGGCGTCCGTCGCGTGCGTGACGGGCGTCATTGACAGGCTCCGCGGCGAAGCGTAGGGTCGCCCGTCCACCTACTGAGGGAGTTGCCGTTGTCGCACATGACCGAGAACCAGAGGATGCAGCTAGGCCGGCCGGACCTGCGCGAGCGCAACACCGGGGTCCGCGTGCGCTCGCCCCGCTCGATGGTCATCCTCATGGTGGTCCTGACCGTCATCGCGGTCGCACTCTGCTACGCGACGATTCAGGCGCTCGACGGGTGGGCGAGGTTCGTGGTACTGGGCGGGATCGCGGTGACGGTGATCGGCGCGATGATCGCGGTCAGCCCGAACCGTCAGGCGTAGCCGCGGCGCTATCCAGCAGCGCGCGTAGCTCGCCCGCCACGATCCCCGGCTCGCGATGGAGTCGGCGCCAGGTGAGGCGGAAGACGCGGTAGCCGCCGACCAGGAGGGTCACGTCGCGTTGGCGGTCGATCTCGAACGCCGAGCGCGCCTTGCCGTGGTGCTCCCACGAGTCCAGCTCGACGATCAGGCGCGCCTCGGGCCACAGTGCGTCCACCGTGTACCCGAGGACCTCGGCGTTTGCCCTGGGCAGCGGCAGCGAGTGAGCCCGGCAGAAGTGACGGAAGCGCAGCTCGAACTCGCCCCGCGTCGGTTCCGGCGCCGTGGCCTCGGCGATGAGCGTCCGCAGGGTGCCGACCCCGCGTCGGCCACGGCCACGCGCGCAGGCGGCGGCAAGCGGTCCGAGCTCGAGCAGGTTGAGACGATCCGCCTCCTCGAATGCGTCTCGAACCCTGTCGGCGTCGAGCACAGCCGCCAGGTCGACCAGCGTTCGCGACACGCTGGTGACGGGGATACCGCCGACGACGGCGATGTCGTCGCGGTGGAGGCTCCGCGTCCGGTGGTGCGCGATTTCAGAATCGGCTCTACGTGCGTGCCGCCTGGACGTCACATGCACCAGGCGGCGGTCGGTCGGCGTGATGCCGTGGAGGCCTCCGGCGCTCGTGTGGCTGAGAAGGGCGCCGTCGCCGCACGCGAGAACCGCCGCGAGCCATCGGCCGCGAGCCGGCACGTCGCGTCGTCCGTAGGCGTAGACGCCGTGGTGAAGCCGGTGAAGCCGGCCCACCGCAAGCCAGCTCTCGATTCGGCGCCCACCGAAGCCGGGCCGCACGAGCTGCCACCGGGCGACGACCCAATACTGAGAACGCGCCAGCGCCAGGACGGCGCCCAGCGGATCGGCGCCGGCCGGGTCCACTGCGTCACCTGATGCCCCTCCACGGCGGGTTTCTGCACACACCGCACCAGCGTGGCCGGCGTGGCCGCGCGGGTGGGTGAACCTTGTGCCGCGAGCGTGACGAGAGCGCGCCGCGAGCGTGACGAGGGCGCGGCGCGAGCGTGACGAGGCGCGGCGGTAGCCGCGCGTCGGGCGCGCCTAGGCGGCGGCGCCCGCCGTCTCGGACTCGCGCGCGGCGGCTGCGTTCTGGGTCGCTGCGGCCTCGGGGATCGGCTCGTTCACGTCGCGGCCCATCAGGACCTCCTTGGCGATCACGAGACGCTGGATCTGCGAGGTGCCCTCATACAGCTGCATGATCTTCGCGTCGCGCATCAGCTTCTCGACCGGGTAGTCCTTGATGAAGCCGTAGCCGCCGTAGACCTGCACGGCGTCGACGGTGATCTCCATCGCCGAGTCGGCGGCGAAGCGCTTCGCGTGCGAGCAGGCAAGCGTGTTGCGCAGGCCGTTGTCGAGCTGCGAGGCCGAGGCCCAGGTGAGCAGACGGCCGGCCTCGACCTTGGTCGCCATGTCGGCGATCATGAACGAGACGGCCTGGTGCATCGCGATCGGGACGCCGAACTGGACGCGCTCCTTGGAGTACTCCGCGGCGAACTCGAGGGCCGCGCGGCCGATGCCGACAGCCATCGCGGCGACGCCCGGCCGGGTGCGGTCGAGCGTCATCATCGCGAGCTTGAAGCCCTTGTTCTCCTCGCCGAGGAGGTTGCCCTCGGGGATCTCGGTCTCGTTGAAGACCACGGTCGCCGTGTTCGACGCGCGCTGGCCGAGCTTGTCCTCCTTCTTGTCGATCGTGACGGTGTCGTCACGCGGGACGAGGAAGGCGGAGATGCCGCGGTGGCCGGCGTCCTTGTCGGTCTTGGCGTAGACCGTGTACCAGTCGGCGTGGCTGCCGTTGGTGATGAAGCATTTGGAGCCGTTGATGACCCACTTGTCCCCGACCTTCTTGGCGGTCGTCTTCATCCCCGACACGTCGGAGCCAGCGTCGGGCTCGGTCAGGCAGAAGGAGGCGAGCTTCGGCTCCTCGGTGAGCATCCCCAGGTACTCCTTCTGGAGCTCCTCGGAGCCGCCCAGGGCCAGCGGCGTCATCGCCAGCCCGTTGGCGGCGAGCGACGTGCCGATCCCGGAACAGCCCCAGCCGAGCTCCTCCTCGATCAGGCAGCCCGAGAGGTAGTCGAGCCCGGGTCCTCCGAACTTCTCCGGGACGTGGGTGTTCATCAAGCCGATCTCCCAGGCCATCTCGATGATCTCCTGCGGCCACGTGCTGTCCTTGTCGTAGTCCCAGGCGACCCTGCGGATCTCCTTCTCGGCGAAGTTGTGCGCGAGCTCGCGGAGGTCCTTCTGCTCGTCGGTAAGGGTGAAGTCAACCACTGGTGGGCGCTCCTTCTGTCAAGTTTTCTGGCTGGGTGACTGACCGGTCAGTCAATCGCTCGGAAAGCCTAGCGCACCGATCCCACCGCGGCGCCGATCTAACCTACGGAGCCGTGCTGAGCTTTGCGATCTCCAGCGGCGAGGCGATCCTCATCGTCGTCTTCGCGACGATCCCGATCGCCGCCCTGACATTCGCGCTTGGAAGCGGGAAGGCGTTCAACCAGATCGGCAAGGGCCAGTTCTCGGTCGAGTTCGAGCACGACCTGCCGCAGGGACTCAGCGACTCGGACTCCGACGAGGGGGGCGCCATCCGCGACGCCGAGCTGCGCCAGCTCCTGGAGGCCAAGGCATACCGCCAGCGGGCGCGAGGCGAGGCTCCGCTGGACGTCGACGCGGAGATGAAGCGGATCAGCAGCGAGGCGGCCGCAACGGCCGTGGGCGAGGATCCGCAGCTCGTGGAGGAGGTGCGCCAGCTCGTGGCGGCGCGGAACGCCCGGCGCGCGCGCCGCGGGGAGGAGCCCCTGGACGTCGAAGCGGAGGTCACCCGTCAGCTCCGCGAGCTTGAGAGCCTCGGGCAGTAGCAAGGGTTAGGCTGCGCTTATGCTTGGAGATGCCGAGACGAACGACCACATCGTCGAGATCGAGGACGCGCTGGTCAGGCCCGGCACGTACTTCAATCCCCAGACCGAGGTCATCGTCGTCGTGGACGACTCCGTCTCCATCGACCAGGAGGTCTTCAACATGGAGGCCTACGAGGGCGCGGATTGGGTCAGGATCTCCGAAGAGGTGCCGATCGACGAGGAGGCGCGCGATACCGCACTCGAGCGCTTCCAGACGCACTACCACCCCGGCCTCGACGGGTCGCTGTCGGAGACGGCGCTCGAGCTTGACGACCCTGACGAGAACGAGGGCGAAGACGGCCAAGAGGTCGGGCGCGAGGATAACCCGCGCCCGGTGACTTAAGGAGGCTCATAGTGAGCGGCTACAGCATCGTCACGCGCGACGACGCGCCGGACTTTATGGCGCAGTACCCGGGGTACGGGGAGATGCGCTTCTTCGCCGACTCGCTCGACACCGAGCAGGTCGCGTTCACATGGCGCTCGATGCCGGTGGGGACCGGCGGCAAGGGCTCCTACGGGCACCGCCACGCCGACCAGGAGGAGGTCTACTTCGTGATCTCCGGCAAGCTGCTGTTCAAGTTCGGCGACGAGATCGTGGAGGTCGGCCCGCACGCCGCCGTCCGCGTCGCCGCCGAGACGTTCCGGTCGGTCCACAACGACGGGCCCGAGGAGGCCGAGCTGGTGATCTGCTCGATCCGCTCGACCGGGGACGTGGAGTCAGGGACGGAGACCACTCCGGATTTCTGGCCCGACGACTGAGCCGGGCCCCAAGCTGAGCGGGGGCGACCGTGCCCCGGACTTCACCCTCAGCCTGGAAACGACTGCTGCTTTCGGTAGCCCATGGACTACCCAATCCATCAGCCATTGACGGTTAGCCGAAAATCCCACCCCTGCCCAGCCGATCCGGGCGGGGGGAGACCACCCACGCCGGGGCTCTCGTCAGCAGCCCGCCCTCAGGCCAGCGCCACGTAGGCCAAAAAGCCCGTGAAGAGGGCGATCCAGGCGGCGACGGGCAGGAGCTCGAAGCGGTTGCGCTTTCGCAGCGCCCAGTAGGCGATCACGCCGCCCGCAAGGCCCAGCACGCCGGAGACGACCGCGAACCGGTCCAGCTCCCAGTCCGTGAGGAGCAGGCCAACTGCGATCGGGATCGTGGACTGGAAGACCATCGCGCCGGTGATGTTCCCGAGCGCGAGGCTGTCCTTCCCCTCGCGAATCCAGAAGAAGCTGTTCGCCTTTTCGGGCAGCTCGGTCGCGAGCGGTGCCAAAATTAGCGACAGCACCAGCGCGTCGATCCCGAGCTCCTTGGCCACGGTCAGGAGCTCCTCGACGAACAGGTGCGCGCCGCCCACGATCGCCGCCAGACCGACGACGAACTGCAGGACGACGGTCTGGGTCGGGGGGTCATCGCCCGGCGTTCGGTCCATGTAAAGCGGGCCGATGGTCTCGGCCTCCTGCACGGTCCCTCCGTCGCGCAGCGTCTTGCGTACGTAGAAGGCGTAGGCGAGCACGAACAGGCCCGCGACCGGCCACTGGAGCGCGTCGGGGACGCCGAGGCCGACCGCCACGCCCAGGGCGAAGAAGACCAGGAAGAACACGAGGTCGCGATCAAGCGTCTCTGCGTCGGCCCGCAGGTCCGTTCCCTGCTCGCGCCGGCCGCGGTAGATGAGCGCCGAGATCCCCACGAGCGCCATCGCGATCGTGGCCAGCAGGAAAGGCGCCCCAATGATCGCTCCGATGGCGACGTCCTCGGCGCCCTCGGCGCCGCCGATGATCGCGACGATGGGGATGAGCGTCTCGGGCATCGCTGTGCCGACCGCCGCCAAAAGGCTCCCGGTGGCGCCCTCGCCCATCTCCATGCGGTGGCCGGCCCACTCGACCGCGTTCGTGAAGAAGAGCGCGCCGGCGAGGATCACCGCGAAGCTCACCGCGAGCAGGAAGTACTCCATGAACCCCGACTACCCGCTCAGGCGACCGGCGCCACGTCAGGCGTAGAGGAAGGCCAGCGCCAGGACGACGTACACCGCGAGCAACTGAAACCCCTCGAACCAGTGCGACTCGCCGTCCTGGGCGACGTAGGCCGCGATCAGGACCGCGATCAGGACCGCCCCCAGCTCGAAGCCGTTGAACGCGAGCGCCATCGGGCTCGGGCCGAGCACGAACGAGAGGAGGACCAGGATCGGCGCGACGAACAGGGCCACCTGCGCCGCCGAGCCGATCGCGATGTTCACAGCGAGATCCATCTTGTCCTTCTTCGCGACGAGCACGGCGACCCAGTGCTCCGCCGCGTTGCCGACCACGGCCACGACGATGATGCCGACGAAGAACTGGGAGATCCCGATCGACTCCGAGGCCTCGGAGATCGAGCCGACGAGGATCTCGGAGACGACGCCGACGGCGATGCCCGCGATCGCGAGCATCGCGACCGAGCGCTTCACGCTCCAGCCGAAGCCCTCGTGCGCCACCTCCTCGTAGGGCGGGTTGAACACGTCCTTGTGGGTTCGCAGGGAGAAGATCAGCCCAGCGATGTAGGAGAGGCCCAGGACGATCGCAACCCCGATTGAGAGCTCCTCGAGATCGCTCCCGTAGTTGACGATTTCGGCGTCGATGCCGGGCAGGCCGCCACCCTGCACCAGCGCGTAGATCGCCGGCATGATCAGGGCGGCGACGGCGAGGAACAGCATCGTCGCCTGGGCTGTCGCGGCGGTCCGGCTGAAGACCTGCTTTGCGCGGCCAATCCCGCCGACGAACATGGCGAGGCCCAGCACCAGGAGAAGGTTGCCCAGGATCGAGCCGATGATCGAGGCCTTCACGACCTCCTGGAGGCCCTCCGCGAGCAAAAACACGGCGATGATCAGCTCGGCCGCGTTGCCGAACGTGACATTCAGGAACCCGCCGATGCCCGGGCCCGACTTCGCCGCCAGCTCCTCGGTTGCAAGCCCCATCAGCGCCGCCGTGGGGATGATCCCGGCCGCCGAGCAGGCGAAGATGACCGTCGCCGAGGCGTGCGTGAGCTCGAGAATCACGGCGAGGGCGATGAACGGTGTCAGCAGGTACGGCCACCCCTGGGCGGAGACCAGGAAGCGCAGCGGGCCGCCGCCCGGGCGACCGCCGCCCGGGATCGGCTCTCCCCCCTTTGCAGCGCCGCCCGACATGCGCGCGGGAGCCTAGCGAGGCCTCTCGACGACGAGAGCCCCGGCGCAACCGCCGGGGTTCTCGATCAGGTCGCTATGGACGAGCTCCTAGAGCTCGTCGAGGCACTTGGCGGCCTCCTCGGGGTCGCTGCCCGCCGCGGTCACGCACTCGAGGTACGCGTCGCTCGAGCCGCCGCCCGGGATCGGCGGAGCCGCGCCGGCGCCACCGCCGGCGCCACCGCCGAGGTCGATTCCGGCGCCGTCGAGGCCCTCCAGCCCGCCGAGGGCGCCGAAGCCGCCGAGGCCGACCTGGCCCAGCAACTCGTCGAGCGGCTTGGCGTCGGCCGGCTCCTCGATCGTCTGATCCTCATTCACCTCGCTGAAGTTGAACGAGATGCCGAAGTCGAGGCTCTCCACGGGAACGGGGGCCGCGCTCTCGACCGCCGAGGGGTCGAGCGTGACGTTCAGGTCGAGCCCTCGCAGCAGGTCGTCCTCGGCGCCGCTGTAGAGGTCGAAGCTCGCCTCGGTGATCGCGTCCTTCGCCTGGTCGATCTCGGCCTGCTCAACCTCCTGGGAGTTGGGGATCGAGGACGCGAGCCCAACGATGTCGTCGAGCATCTGCTCGACGTCGACGTTGCCGCTCACGTGGACGGCGTCGGTGCCGCCGACATCCTCGGTGCCGTCGTTGGCGAGGTCGGTGAACCAACCGGCGATGTCGAAGTCACACGCCGACGGATCGCCGCCCTGCGCCTCGATCGCCTGCTCGCAGCCCTCCTGGAAGGAGGCCGCGGCGTCGCCGCCCGTCTCCTCCTCGGCCTGCGAGGAGGCGGACGCGAAGGACTCCTTGAACGAGGCGAACGTCTCCGTTCCGACCTCGTAGGTGTCCCCTGCATACTCGACGAACGCGTTGTCCTCGGTGATGACGAGGCCGCCCTCGAAGTCCACGCTCTGACCGGCGCCCTCACCGCTTACCGAGGCGGTCAGGTCCAGCTGCGGCAGCGCCGAGGGATCGTCCTCCACGCCCTGGAACGGACCGTTCAGGCTGAGCGTGAAGGTGCCCTGGTCGCCCGCGGAGGCGTCCACCGAGAGGTCCATGACCCCGCTGGTGATCTGCTCCTCGTTGTTGAGGGTGGCGTCGATGACCTCCTGCGGATCGCCGTCGCCGCCACCACCGTCGTCGTCGCCTCCGCATGCGGCGATGGCCAGCGGGGCGGTGAGGGCGAGCAGGGTCGCCGCGAACAGGGAACGGGTACGAGTCAAGGCAAGGCTCCAGTCGTAGGTTCCGAAAATCGCTGCGCAGCGTAGCGAGTCCCCGCGGGGCCGTTACCCTCCGCCGTCCTCATGGCGCCTCGGACCATCCTCTACACGGGCAAGGGCGGCGTCGGCAAGACCAGCGTCGCCGCCGCGACGGCCCGCCGCTGCGCGGCGGCCGGCTTGCGGACCGTCGTGCTGTCCACCGACCCGGCCCACAGCCTCGCGGACTCGCTCGAGGCCGACCTTGGGCCGGAGCCCACGCCGCTGGCCGACCGGCTGTGGGGCCAGGAGGTACAGGCCCAGCGGGAGATGGAGGAGAACTGGAGCGCCGTCCAGGGCTGGCTGGGGGAGCTTTTCTCCGACCGCGGCGTGATGGACATCGTGGCCGAGGAGCTGACCGTGCCGCCGGGAATGGACGAGCTGTTCAGCCTGCTCCAGATCAAGCGCCATCACGCCTCCGGCGAGTTCGACGTGATCATCGTGGACTGTGCCCCGACCGGCGAGACGCTCCGCCTGCTCTCGTTTCCCGACATCGCCCGGTGGTGGCTCGACAAGGTGCTCCCCTGGGAGCGACGTGTGGCCGCCGCGGCCCGCCCGCTCGCGCGCACCCTGCTGGACGTGAAGCTCCCCACGGAGGACGTCTTCAGCGAGGTGCAGCGGCTGGTACGGAACCTGATCTCGATGAACGAGATCCTCCGCGACCGCGCCCACGCGTCCATCCGGCTGGTCATGAACCCCGACCGGATGGTCATCAAGGAGGCGCAGCGCACCTTCACCTACCTCAACCTCTACGGCTACCTCACCGACGCGGTGGTCGTGAACAGGATCTTTCCCGACGAGCTCGCTGGAGGCTACTTCGGCGAGTGGCAAGCCCACCAGCACGAGCGCCTCGCCGAGGTCCGAGGGGGGTTCGCCCCGGTTCCTATCCTCACAGCCCGCTACATGGAGAGCGAGGTGATCGGCCCGGCCATGCTCGACCGCCTCGCGCAGGAGCTCTTCGAGGACGGCGAACCCGCCGCGCTCATGTACCGCGGTCTCGCCCGCGAGATCAGCTCGGTCAACGGCGTCGCGACGCTGCGCATAGCCGTCCCGTTCGCGGAACGCGACGAGGTGTCGATCAAGAAGGTCGACGGCGAGCTCGTCGTCTCCGCCGGGCGCGAGAAGCGCACGATCATCCTCCCCCCCGCCCTGGCCCGCCGCACCCCGGCCCGGGCGAAGCTCGAGGATGGCTCCCTGCGCGTCGACTTCCGCGCCGAGGGCCATGGATAGGGCGCGGCCCGCCCGTCCGCCCGGGCAGGAGGCCGGCGCGCCCCCTGGCCCCCCCGGCGACTGGACCCGCCTGCTCGGCGAGGCGCTCGGCGGCGGCGACCCCTTCGAGGCCATGCGCGGCCATCTGGACGACGAGGGCGCGGGGTGCGTCGAGTGGTGTCCCATCTGCCGGCTCGCCGACCTGTGGCGCGCCAGCGCGACGCCGGAGCTTCGTGAGCAGTGGGCGGCCGTACAGCGCGAGGCGCTGTTGACGATCCGCTCGCTCGTCGACCACTACGTGGAGCGGACCAAGCGCGGCGGCGGGCCCCCCGGCCCGAGGGTCGAGGACATCCCGGTCGAGTAGGGGGCTCGCCGGGGCCGGTGCGGCGAATAGCGGTTCAGGTTTGGCCGTGGCGGCGAATGCCGGTCCAGGCCCGGCCGTGGCGGCAATTCGGATTCGCGATTTGGCTGGGTAGAGAGGGTGAGTGGGCGTCGGGGAGGGCTCGGGGGCGGTCGGCGCGCAAGGGTTTGGCTCAGGGCCGCAGATGGCGAGTTTGTTCGCCATATGCGAACAAACTCGCCAGGGCCGCCGCTTTACGCCCGAGCCCCCTCACCCCGCCACCGCCCATGCAACCGTGACGGATCTCACATAACGGGCACGCTCCGGGCGTATCGTTGCCCTCGTGGCTGGAGAGGTCGCCTGCGGTAGTTGCGGTACCCAAAACCCCGGCGGGGCGCGCTTTTGCATGTCATGCGGCACGGCACTGGCTGCGGCCTGCCCGGGCTGCGGCACCGAGAACCCGCCAGGCGCGAAGTTCTGCATCGAGTGCGGGCATGGCTTCGGCGGCGGAAGCCAGACCGCCGCCCCCGCCACTGCCACCGCCACGCCGATCCGCCCCGACCTGGCGCCGCCGGGCGCGGCAGCCGCCCTCCCGGAGGAGCGCCGGAAGGCCACCGTCCTATTCGCCGACCTGTCCGGCTACACGGCAGTGGCCGAGCGGATGGACCCCGAGACCGTCAAGTCCATGGTGGACCGGGCGCTGCAGCGCCTGGGCCAGGAGGTGGACCGCTACGGCGGGCGCGTGGACAAGTTCATCGGCGACAACGTGATGGCGGTCTTCGGCGCGCCGATCTCGCACGAGGACGACCCGGAGCGCGCCGTTCGCGCCGGCCTCGCGATGCAGCGGGCGATGGACGAAATCAACGCGGACATCGCCGATATCGCCGACGCGTCCTTCCTCCTACGCGTGGGCGTCAACTCCGGCGAGGTCCTCGCGGGGCAGGTCGGACGCGACTACACGGTCATGGGCGACCCGGTGAACGTGGCCGCCCGACTGCAGTCGGCCGCCCGCCCCGGCAGCGTGACGGTCGGGGAGATCACCCATCGCCTGACCCGCAACGCCATCGAGTACGAGGAGCTCGAGCCCCTCGAGCTGAAGGGGAAGTCCGAGCCGGTCCCCGCCTGGGAGGCGGTCCGCGTCACGGTCGCCACCCCCACGCGCATCTCGCGCGCCGCGACGCCGCTGATCGGCCGCGAGGACGAGTCCGAGCTGGTCTCGTCCCTGTTCGATCGCGTCATCCGCGACGAGCGTCCGCACCTCGTGACGGTCATCGGGCCGGCGGGCGTCGGCAAGAGCCGCCTGCTTCGCGAGCTCGCCACGAGCGTCGGCAGCGGTGAGAGCGGGGCGCTCATGCGAGTAGGGCACTGCCCGGCCTACGGGACGAGCCTGGCCTACTGGGCGCTCGGGGAGGTGATCCGGAGCCAGTTCGAGATCGTGGACACGGACGACTCCGAGCTCGCCTGGGGCAAGCTCAGCCGCGGCGTCGAAGGCCTCGTCTCCGAGGAGGTCACCGACGAGCCGCCCGTGCGGCTGGCCGCGCTGCTCGCACGGCCGCTGGGCATCGAGGTCCCCAGCGAGGTGATCGCGACCGTCGGCATCGACGCGGAGGACGCCCAGGGGATGCGCGACCGGATCTTCTCGGCCGTCCGCTCCCTGGTGGAGGGAGCCTGCCGCCAGAAGCCGCTCGTGCTGGCGATCGAGGACATTCACTGGGCCGACGAGGGCATGCTCGACCTGATCGAGTACCTCACCCGCTGGGTCCGTGGCCCTCTGCTCCTGGTGTGCCTCGCCCGCGACGAGCTGCTCGACAGGCGCCCGAGCTGGGGCGGGGGCCGCCGCAACGCGACGACGATCACCCTGGATCCGCTCGAGCCGGGGCGCGCCCGCGACCTCGTCGCCGCCCTGTTCGGCGACGATGAGGGCTCGAACGGCCACGGCGAGCTGCTGCGGCAGGTGGCCGAGCGCTCCGGCGGCAACCCGCTCTTCGCCGAGGAGATGGTCAACCGGATCATCGAGGAGGGGACCCCCGACGCGCAGACGCTCCCCGAAACGGTCCACTCGGTGCTCGCGGCGCGGCTCGACTCGCTTCGCGCGGACGAGCGATCCGTCCTCCAGCACGCCTCGGTGGTCGGCAACACCTTCTGGGAGGGCTCCCTCCTCTCGGTCGCGCAGAAGAGCAGCAACCTGGCGGAGGCCCTCGGCTCGCTTCAGGACAAGGACCTGATCGTGCCAACCGCGGGCAGCCGGCTCGCCGGCGAGCGCGAGTACGCCTTCAAGCACGTCCTCATCCGCGACGTCGCCTATTCGACCCTGCCGAAGTCGGTTCGCGCCCGCCGTCACGCCGAGGTCGGCGACTTCATCTCCGATCGTGCCGCGGATCGCTCCGAGGCGGTCGTCGCGATGGTCGCCGACCACTACGGCCGCGCGGCCGAGTTGGGTGCCGACGCCGGCCTGGAGGACGCCGAACTGGGCCGCATCGGCGCTCGCGCGCTCGAGGCGTTGGAGGCGGCCGGCGACAACGCGGCCGGCATCTACTCGAACCAGGAGGCCCTCGGCCACTACGAGAAGGCGCTCGCCCTGCGCCGCGACCTCGACCCGGGCGCCCGGGCGCGGATCGCCGAGAAACTGGGCGACGTGGCGCTTCGCCTCGGGCGGGTAGACCAGGCGACCGAGGCGTGGGACGGCTGCCTCGAGTACCACCGCGGCGAGGAGGACCTCGAGCGGGTCGGAGACCTCCACCGCAAGGTCGGCGCGGCGCTGTGGCACAAGGGAGACCGCGAGGGCTCGATCGAGCACTACCAGCGCGGAATCGACCTGCTGAAGGACGGCCCGCCCCGCCTGGAGCTCGTGCGCCTCTACGAGGAGGCGGCATCGCTTTACATGCACACCGGCGACAACATGCTCGCCATCTACGCCTCGGAGAAGGCGCTTCGCCTGGCCGAGCGCCTCGGCGAGGCGGCGGCGGCGAGCCGCGCCCACGGGATCTTCGGCCGGGTGTTCGGGCGCATCGGCGACTCGGAGCGTGCGCGGGAGAACCTCGAGCGCTCGGTCGAGCTGGCACGCGAGTCCGACCCCGCCGAGGCCGTGCGCGCCCTGCTGACGCTGGGTTACCACCTCGAGGTCTCCGAGGCCGACTACGCCGAGGCCGCGACCGCCTACGAGGAGGCGCTTGCCCTGGCCGAGCAGACCGGCGACCTCCCCTCACAGGTCGAGCTCCACGCCGCCCTCGCCCAGCTGGCGGGGCACCGCGGGGACTGGGACGCCGTCGAGCGCGAGACCGACGCTTCCGCGTCGCTCGCCGAGCGCGAGGGCCTGACGGGCAAGCTCTGCTTCCCCTACGTCATGCGCGGCACATTGCGCTGGCGCGAGGGCGAGTTCGACGCATCCGCCGACCTGCTGCGCGAGGCCGCCGAGATGGCCGAGCAGGTCGGGCGCTCAGAGGTCGCCTTCCAGGCGCTCTTCTGGCTCGCCAGCGCCCTGCGCCAGCGCGGCGATTACACGGAGGCCGACACGGAGCTCTCCCGAGCGCTCGACATCTGCGAGCGGGCGGGCCTGGTCGCCCAGTCCGTGGAGGCGATCTCCGCCCGGGCGCTCAACCTCATGCTGGCCGGCCGCGCCGACGCGGCTCGCGAGGCCGCGGAGGAGGCCGGGGGCCTCGCGGAGCGGCTGCGCTACCCGGTCGGCAAGGCCGCCGCGCTCGAGGCGGCCGGCGCGGTGGACGCTGACTACGCGGCCGGGGCCGCGTCCCTCGTGGAGGCGAGGAAGGCATGGCTGGACCTCGGCCGGCCCCTCGACGCCGCGCGCTGCGCGTACATCCGCGGCCTGCTCCTCGCACACGTGGACGTCGCGGAGGCGACCGCGGCGCTCGAGCTGGCCGCCGAGGAGGCGGAGCGCTACGGGGTCGCCCATCTCGCGCGCCTGGCGCGCGACTCGGTGCCCAGCTAGATGATCAATTCCATGGCCTCGCGTGCGTGGGGGCGCCTGGAAGCGAGCCGGGCGTGGCAGGCGAGCGAAGTCCGTAATCGTGACTACGGGCGAGTCTCGACGGGCGCGATCCGGCGACGCTGCCCAGGCGTCATCCGCGTGCGTGAAGTCGTGGAATTGCTCATCTAGTTGATGCCGGTGACGCGGGCGATCTTCTCGGAGGTCTCGAGCGAGACGTAGAGGGTCCCGCCCTTGCCCTTCGTGAGGTACCGCGGGCCCGAGTTGTTCGGCAGGTCGAACTGGCTGACGGCGCCGCCCTGGGTCAGGATCCCGAGCTTCGACTTCGCGAACTCGGCGAACCACCACCGCCCGTCGTTCATGAAGTCGATCCCGAACGGGTCGCTCATCGGCACGTTCGTAGTGTTCGGGTGGCCGCCGGCCGAGACCCGGCCCACGGTCTGAGGGTCCGTGCCCGGGTTCGCGTAGGCGATACCGCCGTTCGGGCCCGAGCTGACCTCCTGGGGCATGCCTCCGGTCAGGTAGCGCTTGACCTCGTCGTCGCCGGCCTTGGGGGTGACCTTGATGATCCGCCCGCTGCCGGCGTCGGCGATCCACAGCTTGCCGCCCGACGCCGCGATGCCCCGCGCGGACATGCCGTTGATGGTCTGGGCGTTGAAGTTGGCGGGGTTGTCGGGCTTGAACGAGACCAGCTGGTCGCCGCTCGCCGCCCACAGCTTGCCCTGCGGGCCCGAGGTGATACCACGGGGGTCGGTGATGGCGGCGATCGGATGCTGGTCGGGGTTGTTGGGGTTCTGGGGGTTGACCTCGACGACGTTGTTCGGCTTGGTCAGCCACAGCCGCCCGTCCGGGCCGCTGGTGATCCCCCTGATGCCCATGAACTCAATCGGGTCGAACTCGGTGACGTTGCCGCTCGGCTTCACCCGCGCCAGCTTGCCCTCCACCGTCACCCACACGTTGTCGTCGGAGCCCTTCGCCATCTCGCCGGGCACGCCGGAGACGTTGGAGGTCCCAGCGAGGTTGGGCGCGGCCTGCGCCGTGGCGGGGAGCGCCGCCAGGACGGCGATTGCGATCGTCGCTGTGTACCGGAGTCTCATCGCTTGAGTGTCTCAGGTCTCCTCGTGGCGCCGTCCACACCAAGGCGTGAAACCAACCACCCCGGGCGCGGGGCTACGCCAGCGCGGGCTCCAGCTCGGCCTCGAGACGGCGCTTGGGCATCGCGCCGACGATTCGCTTGGCCTCGCCGCCGTCCTTGAACAGGATCAGCGTCGGGATCGAGAGCACCTCGTACTGCGCGGCCGTCTGCTGGTTGTCGTCGACGTTCAGCGAGACGATCTTGAGGTCATCGCGCTCGACGTCGATCTCCTCGAGGATCGGATGGACGACCCGGCACGGGCCGCACCATGGCGCCCAGAAATCGACCAGCACGGGCGTGTCGGAGTCGAGCACGTCGGCCTGGAAGGTGCCGTCGGTCACGTCGGAAAGCTTGCCTGTCACGTCCGTCTCCTCAATTTGGTCTTCGCCTTGCCCATCACTATACATAGTGAAGTATTGGCCCTGAGGACCCCGGCTAGCGGCCCAGCATACGCCGCCGGCCGGAGGGGCGGGCGATCCCCGCCGCCCTCCCGCTCACCGCCCACGGATACGCATCGCGGGGACGCGCCAAGCGGCCTCGAGAACGATCCGCTTGCTCATCTTCGAGTCGCCCACGCGGCGGTCGCGAAACGTGATCGGAACCTCGACGACGCGGAAGCCGCGGCGGAGGGCGCGATACGTGGTCTCGACCTGAAACGCGTAGCCCACCGACGCGAGCGACGGCAGGTCGATCGCCTCGAGGACCTCCGGGTGAAACACCTTGAAGCCGCCCGTGAGGTCGTTGACCCCGATGCCCAGAGCGGCGCGGGCATACCGGCTGCCGCCGCGGCTGATCGCCCGGCGCGTCGCGCCCCAGTCGGTGACGCCGCCGCCGTCGACGTAGCGCGACCCGAGCACCAGGTCAGCGCTCTCGGCGGCCGCTATCAGCCGCGGGAGGTCGACCGGGTCATGGGAGAAGTCGGCGTCCATCTGCGCCACGAGGGAGGCGCCGGCGTCGAGCGCGTGGCGGTAGCCGGCGACGTACGCGGGGCCCAACCCCTCCTTGCCCGCCCGGTGGAGCACGTGCACCGCCTCGCGCTCGCCCGCCAGCCGGTCGGCGATCCGGCCCGTCCCGTCCGGCGAGGCGTCGTCGACGACCAGCACGCGCGCGCCCGTGGGCAGGGTCGCCAGCGCGGCGTCGAGAAGGGCCTCGAGGTTGTCGGCCTCGTTGTAGGTGGGGAGCACGAGCCAAACCCCGCCGTCATCGGGCATCCGTTGATGCTATTTCCTGTCCGGTGCCGGAGACGATGAGAAACGCGGAGATCGCGGCGGCGATGGATGAGCTGGGCACGCTGTACGAGCTCGACGGCGCCGTTCGCTTCCGCGTCCTCGCCTACCGTGAGGCCGCACGGGTGATCCGCCAGAGTCCGGTCTCGATCGCCGAACTGGCCCGTGCCGGCAGGGCGACGGAGCTGCCGGGCATCGGCGCAACCCTCCAGGAGAAGATCGTGGCGTTGCTCGACGCGGGCGAGATCCCCTCGGCCGTGAAGCTGCGGGCGAAGTTCCCGGCCTCGCTGCTGGAGGTGACCCGGATCCCCGGCCTCGGCGCCAAGACGGTGCGCCGCCTCTACGACGAGCTGGGAGTCGCCAGCCTCGACGACCTGCGCGAGGCGGCCGAGGCGCAGAGGATCCGCGAGCTGCGGGGACTGGGCTCGAAGGTAGAGGAGAACGTCCTCGCCTCGCTGGAGAAGATGGGCACCGAGGGCGCGCCCGGCCGCCTGCTCCTCTCCCGGGTGCTGCCGATCGCCGAGGAGCTGGCCCGCGCGCTGCGCGAGCACCCGGCCTCCGAGGCCGTGGAGATCGCCGGCTCCGCGCGCCGCGGCGCCGAGACCTGCAAGGACATCGACCTGATCGCGACCGCGACCGACCCCAAGGCGCTTGCGCGGGCCGCCGTCGAGCATCCGCTGGTGGCGCAGTCCGGCAAGCCGGGCGCGTCCGGAGCTCGCTTCGTTACCCACAACGGCGCCGCGGTCGACCTGCGGATCGTGGCCCCCGATGCCTACGGGAACCTGCTTCAGCACTTCACCGGGTCGGCCGCCCACAACATCGCGCTGCGCGAGCGGGCGGTCGCGCGCGGGCTGTCGGTCTCCGAGCACGGCATCACCGACGTCGAGTCGGAGAAGGTAAAGCGGTACGCCACCGAGCAGGGCGTATACAAGCGCTTGGGCCTCGCGTACATCCAGCCCGAGCTGCGCGAGGGCAGGGGCGAGATCGCCGCGGCGGCCGAGGATCGCCTACCCGAGCTGGTGGAGGTGAGCGACATCCGCGGCGACCTCCACTGCCACACGACGCTCTCGGACGGGCGGAACTCGCTCGAGGAGATGGCCGCGGCGGCGCGCGCCCGTGGCTACGCCTACCTCGCCGTCACCGACCACTCCGCCAGCCACGGTTTCGGCGACGACGTGCAGGCCGGCGCGCTGCTCGAGCGCGTTGAGGAGATCGCCCGGCTGAACGAGAAGCTCGCGACCAAGCGCTTCCGCGTGCTTGCCGGATCCGAGGTGAACATCAACACCGACGGCTCGCTGGACTACGCCGACGAGGTCCTCGAGCAGCTCGACTGGGTGATCGCCAGCGTCCACACCTCGTTTCGCATCTCCGAGAAGCGGATGACCGACCGGGTGGTGACCGCTGCCCAGAACCCCCTCGTCAGCTGCATCGGGCATCTGACCGGCCGTCTGATCGGCCGCCGCGAGCCCTACGACATCGACGTCGAGCGCGTGGTCGAGGCGGCCGCGGCCGCGGGGACGATGCTCGAGATCAACGGCAATCCCAACCGGCGCGACCTGAACGAGCACCACGCGCGCCTGGCCGCCGACGCGGGCGTCCCGATCTGCGTCAACACCGATGCCCACGGTGTCGACACCCTCGACAACATGCGCTGGGGCATCGCCACGGCTCGCCGCGGGTGGCTGACGGCGGCCGAGGTGGCGAACACGCGGACGTGGTCCCAGTTCAAGAAGCTCTGCAAGCGCTGAATAGCCCCGTCGTGGCGCCTCGGTCCTGATTATCGAGACCGAAGCGCCATCCGGCCCAGAATGGGCCAGCGACGCGGCCCGACGTTGCCAGCACGGTAGTTCGCTAAGCTAATTAGCAATGGTAAGCACCCAGGCCAGCGACGATGCCACGCTCGAGGTCGCCTCGAGGCTTCGTCTTGCGATCGCCCGCACGGCGCGCCGGCTGCGCCAGAGCTCGGGCACCGACCTCACCGCGGCCCTCACCGCGGCGCTCGCGACCGTCGAGGCGCGGGGCCCGCTCACCCCGTCCGCGCTGGCCTCTGTCGAGCACGTCAAGCGCCCCACGGCCACCCGGATCGTCGCGCGCCTGGAGGAACAGGGGCTGGTTGAGCGGACCGCCGATCCGGGCGATCGGCGCTCCTTCCTGGTCGAGATCACCGCCGACGGGCGGGCGCTTTTGCGGCGCCTGCGCAAGCGCAAGAACGCGTATCTGGCCAGGCGGCTGCGCGAGCTGGAGGCCGAGGACGTCGCCACGCTCGAGCGCGCCGCCGGTGTCCTCGAACACCTGCTCGAGACGGAGCCACGGGCATGACGGCCGCCCTTCGGCGGTCCTTCGACTCGCTGCGGATCCCCAACTACCGGCGCTACTTCGCCGGGCAGCTCGTGTCGCTCAGCGGCAACTGGATGCAGATCGTCGCCGAGATGTGGCTGATCCTCACGATCACGGGCAGCGCCTTCGCGGTCGGGCTCACCGCCGCCCTCCAGTTCCTGCCGATGCTGTTCTTCGCGGTCTGGGGCGGCCTGCTCGCCGACCGAATGTCGAAGCGGCGTCTGCTGCTGATCACGCAGGCCTTGATGGCGCTCCCGGCGCTCGCGCTGTGGGGGCTTACCGCGGGCGGGCTCGTGGAGGCGTGGATGGTCTACGCGCTCGTGTTCACCCGCGGCGCGGTGAACGCGGTGGACAACCCCACTCGCCAGAGCTTCGTGACCGAGATGGTCGGCTCCGAGCGGGTAGTCAACGCCGTGGGCCTGAACAGCGCCCTGGTCCACTCGGCGCGAATCTTCGGGCCGGCCGTCGCCGGCGCCCTGATCGCGACCGTGGGCGTCGCGACCTGCTTTCTCGTCAACTCGCTCACCTTCGCCGCGATGATCGTCGCCCTGCGGCGGATGGACCCGCGGCAGCTCGAGCCGGCGCCCGCGGCGCCCAGGCGCCGGGGGGCCCTGCGAGCGACGCTTCGCCACGTCGCGGCCACCCCGGCGCTCGCGATCCCCCTCCTGATGATGGCCGTGGTCGGGACCCTGGGGTTCAACTTCCAGGTGATCCTGCCGGTGCTGGCGAAGTTCACTTTCGATGGCTCGGCCTTCGAATACACCCTGCTCGCGATCGCGATGGCCGTGGGTGCGCTTGCGGGTTCGCTGTACACCGGCTCGCGCCGCAGCGTGTCGGGTCGCTACCTCGTGGTCGCGGCATTCGCCTTCGGCGTCCTCGCCGCGGTCGTGGCGATCGCGCCGACCCTGCCGCTGGCCGCGATTGGCCTGATCCCGCTGGGCGCTGCCAGCGTCGCGTTCGCCGCGGGCGCCAACGCGCGCCTTCAGCTGTCGGCCGAGCCCTCCATGCGCGGGCGGGTGATGGCGCTCTACTCGATGGTGTTCCTGGGCTCGACCCCGATCGGAGGGCCGATCGCCGGCTGGCTCTCGCAGGCGGCGAGCCCCCGGGCCGCGCTGGCGCTGACCGCGGCGGCGGGGTTGGCCGCTGGGGCCGGCGCGCACATCGCCCTACGGCGGCGGGGGAGGCGGCGGATGCCCCGCGGGGGCGCGGTCCCTGCTGAGGCCGGGCGTGCGAACCAGCTTGATCGGGGCGAAGGCCGAGGAGGGCTCGACGTAGAAGCGAACCCCGTCGCGCTCCTCGATGGCCGTGACCGCCTCGTCGCGGCGGCGCCACGCCAGCGCGACGCCGATCGCGTACCCGGCCCCGACGGCGGCCACCTGCGGCCAGAGCCAGGCGAGCCCGGCCGTGACGAGCGCGAACACGCCGATGGGCCACAGCCGCTGGAAAGCGATCCCGCCGGCGCTCTCAGGCGGCAGGCTCGTGGCCGTCCGCGCCGACGCGAGCGCCCTCGACATCGCCTCGCCGGCTCGCTCGGAGCGCCCGAACACGCCCCCGAGGATCCCTGCGATCGTCCACCACGCTCCCGCCACGATCAAGGTCGTGTAGTCGCTGTTCTGGTTGGCGACGACGACGGTGACGGTGCCCAGCGCCGTCGCCACGCCCGCGATCAGCAGGACCGTCGAACGCAGCAGGTCGCAGAAGAGCACTAGCGAACTCCTTCGCAGATCACGGCAGCAGCTCCTCGAGGAGCAGCACGAACCCCTCGGGACCGTCGACGACGACATCTGTCCGCGCCGCGAGTTCCTCGGGCTGCTCGGAGGAGGCGACGCCCACGCAGACGGCGGCTCGCAGGCGCTCGGAGCGACTAAGCCATCGCAGCGCCTGGAAGGCGTCGAGGTCGGTTACGTCGTCGCCGCCGAAGAGCGCCGCGGCGACGCCGCGCTCGCGCAGCATTCTGGTCGCCGCCGACCCCTTGTCGATCCCGGCCACGGGACGGATCTCCAGCACCTTGCGACCCCACCGGGGAACCAGTCCCGCCGCCCGCGCGAGGTTGGCGAGCGCCCTCGCCTCGTCGGCGGCGTCCGCCTCGCGGAACGCCCCGCGCCAATGCAGAGCCTGAATCGCACCCTTGTCCTCCACGCGGATGCCCGCCACCAGCAACCGCTCCGTTCCAAGCGTCGCGACGAACCGCCGCGCGGCCTCCTCGCGCCCGCCCACGGCGGGATCCGCGGCGGGCGTCCCGGCGCCGGGAGGCAGCATCTCGAACCCGTGGTTGCCGGCATAGGCGATCTCCTCCACCCCGACGATGCGCCGCGCGTCCAGAGCTCGGCGCCCGGTGAGGCACCCGACCAGCCCGTAGCGCTCGGCGAGGGCGCTCAGCAGCTCGCGCGTCGCCTGGGGAACGGCCGCGGCGGCAGGGTCGTCGACGATCG
Organism: Solirubrobacterales bacterium; assembly: GCA_051004675.1. Taxonomy (GTDB): domain Bacteria; phylum Actinomycetota; class Thermoleophilia; order Solirubrobacterales; family 70-9; genus JBDTSW01. Next base: position 3,333 of record JBPCKC010000016.1, on the reverse strand, counting down.
GGGCGAGCGTGCCGTCGATGTCGCAGAGGATCGCGGCCGCGGCCGGGTCCGATCGCAGGGGGTCGAGGAGGTCGTCGTACACGGGTAAAAAACGTATTCGGCCGGGAGTGTGCCCCGAACGTGGTCTTAGTATCGCGGCGGTGAGCCGCGACCGGATCGTGAAGCTGGCCGTGATCGCCACCGTGGCGGGCGCCTTCAGCGGCCTCTTCGGCGTCGGCGGCGGCACGGTCATGGTCCCCCTGCTCGTCCTCTGGCTGGGATACGGCGAGCGCGAGGCCACCGGGACCAGCCTCGCCGCCATCGTGATCATCGCCGCCATGGCGGCCGGCGCGCAGGCGCTCTACGGCAACGTGGACCCGGCCAAAGCGGCGCTTGTCGGCGTGCCTGCGCTGGCGGGAGTGGTGGCCGGGACCGCGCTCCAGCAGCGGCTACCCGAGCGGCTCATCTCCGGCCTCTTCGCCCTGCTCATGGTCGTGATCGCCGTGGAGCTGATCGCCTGATGGAGCTCTCCGAGGCACTCGCGGCCGGAGCTCTGGGCCTCGCGGGGGGCCTGGTCGGCGGCCTTTTGGGGGTCGGAGGCGGGATCCTGTTCGTGCCGGCGCTCGCGATCTTCGCCGGCCAGAGCCAGCTCGAGGCGGCGTCCACCTCCCTGCTCGCGATCGTGGCCGTCGCCGCGCTCGGGTCCTACCGCCAGCACGCCTACGGCAACGTGCGCCTGGCCGACGGGCTCGCGCTGGGGGCGCTGTCCCTGGTGGGCGTCGGCATCGGCGCCGTAACCGCCAACGCGGTCTCGCAGCGGACGCTCGAGATCAGCTTCGCGGCCCTCCTGCTGTTCTTCGCGTTACAGCTCGCCCGCCGCGCGCTGCGAAGCGATGATGGATGACCCGATGCCGATCGGGGCCGGTGTGGCGATCCCGCTCGCCGAGGTCGAGCTGCGGGCGAGCCGCTCGTCCGGGCCCGGGGGCCAGCACGCCAACGTGACCGCCTCGCGGATCGAGGCGGTCTTCGACGTCGAGGGGTCCGCGGCGCTCGACGAGCGCTCGCGCGAGCTGCTTCGCCGCCGGCTGGGAGCGCGGGTCAGTGCCGTCGCCCAGGACGCGCGCGGGCAGGCGCGAAACCGCGAGCTGGCGCTGAAGCGGTTGCAGTCGAAGCTGCGGGACGGGCTCCGCACCAGGCGCCGGCGCAGGCCGACCAAACCGGGTCGCGCCGCTCGGGAGCGACGGCTGGCCGACAAGCGCAGGCGTGGCGAGCGCAAGCGAGAGCGCCGGCCGCCGGGCCCGGGCGACTAGAGCGCCTACCTCCGCCCGCCCTCGAGCGCGCCCTTAACGGAAGCGTCGAGGGCGTTCAGGCGGTAGAGCGCCAGCGCCTCGGCCGATGCGAACCCTCCCCCGCCGCCCGCCGCGGGCCGGGCGCGGGCTGGCCCGGCGTCGGGCCCGTGGTGGGAGAGCACGCAGTTGAGGAGGTGCAGCCTGCGCTCGGAGGGGAGCCCCTGCGCCGCTTCGCCCACGATCTGCCCGCCGATCACCAGATGGCCCAGCAGCCTCCCCTCCTCGGTCGTGCCGAACTCCGCCCCGTAGGTGAACTCCCGAGCCTTGCCGACGTCGTGGAGGATCGCTGCCGCCATCAGCATGTCCGAGTCCACGCGCGGGTGAAGCTGGCAGAGCTCGCCGGCAAGCGTGGCCACGGAGACCGTGTGCTCCAGAAGGCCGCCCACGTAGGCGTGGTGTCCCGCGGCCGTACAGGGCGCGCGCCGGAACCCCTCGGCGAGGGGGCCGGTGAAGACCACCGCCTCGACGACCGCTCGGAGCTTGGGGTCGGCGATCTCGCGGGCCAGGTGCTCGAGGAACCCGTTCATGTCCTCGGCCGAGCGGTAGGCCACCGGGAGGAACTCCTCGGGCGCCCATTCGTCGGGGCCGAGCTTGCGCACCTCGTCGAGCTCGCCGCTCAGCTCGCCGCGAAAGCGATCCACCTTCCCCCGGACCGCGACGGCGTCGCCGCGCTCGAAGCGCAGGCCCAAGCGGTCGGCGTCGCGAAAGACCCGTGCCGGCAGGACGCCGGTTCGGTCCCGTAGCTCGACGGCCAGATAGCTCGAGCCGTTCCGCGCCGTCTGGCGGTCCTTGCGGACGCACGCGTAGCGACCGCTGAACGCCCGCCCCGGCCGCAGCTTGGCGATCTCGGCGCCCGCACCCGGGCGCGTCTCGGTCACGGTGGCCGCCTCCATACCCCGATGATGAGAGCCGGATCGGACGCACGCCCCCGCGGGTAGGCGGCGCGGGCCGGCGAGCCGACCTATACGCTCGGACGGTGGACGCATTGGTGTGGGATGGAGAGCGCCCGAAGCTGCGCTCACCGGTACTGGTGGCGGCTTTCGCCGGGTGGAACGACGCCGCCGGCGCGGCCACGGCGGCGCTGGAGACGGCTGCCGTCGACCTCGACGGGAAGCCTGTCGCGAGCATCGATCCCGAGGAGTTCTTTGACTTCCAGGTAAACAGGCCGTCCATCCGGCTCACCGATGGCCAGGCACGTCATGTGGACTGGCCCGAGAACACCCTGGTCGCAGTCCACGCCCCAGGCGCCGAGCGCGACCTCGTCGTCTTGAGCGGGACCGAGCCGAACCTGCGATGGCGCACGTTCTCGGCAGTGATCCTCGACGCCTGCCAGGAGCTGGGCGTGGAGATGATGGTCACCCTGGGGGCGCTCATCGCCGACGTCGCCCACAGCATGCCGGTTCCAATCACCGGCCTCGCCTCCGACCCCGACCTCGTCGAGCGGCTGGGCCTCAGCCGCTCCAACTACGAGGGCCCGACCGGGATCGTGGGCGTGCTCCACGACGAGTGCCGCCGCCGTGGGATCGAGTCGGCCAGCCTCTGGGCCGCCGTACCCCACTACGTCGCGGCGGTTCCCAACCCGAAGGCGGCGCTGGCGCTGCTGCGCCGCCTGGAGGGCCTCACCGGGATCGCCGTGGAGGCGTCGGAGCTTGAGGACGCAATCGACCGGTTCGACCGCCAGGTCGATCGCGCCGTGCAGTCCAACCCCGAGATCCAGGAACTGGTGCAGCGCCTCGAGGCCGAGCAGAGCGAAACGTTCGGCCTCGGAGGCGAGGACATGCCCACCGGCGACGCGATCGCGCAGGAGTTCCAGCGCTTCCTGCGCCAGCGGGGCACCGAGCCCGAGGGCTAGCTTTCCCGCTAGATGAGTAATTCCACGGCCGCGCGTGCGCGGGGGCGCACGGTGCCGAGCTGGGCGTGGACGGGGGACGAGGCCCGTACCAGGAGGTACGGGCGAGGAGCCCGGGCGCGATCCAGCGACGGCATCCGTGCGTCATCCGCGTGC
>JBPCKC010000015.1:0-9469 GCA_051004675.1 Solirubrobacterales bacterium | reverse complement strand
CGGGCAGGTGCGGGCGTTAGCGTGGATGTTCATTCGGTGTCCTCCTTGGGTCTGGGTGGCTTTGGCACCCCCAGCCTCCAAGGAGGCCCGGATGAACAACGTGGTGAGGAACTACACCTAGGCCGGTGCCCGACTACTCGGCCGCCGGTGCGGCCGCCGCCACGAGCGACTCGATGCGGGTGAGGCAGCGCTCCACATCGGCGACCATCTCGTCGAACTCGGCGCGTGCCGAGTCCGCGCCGTTGGTGACGGCCGTGAGCGACTTGCGGACGCGGTTCGCGCGCGCCAACCTCGCGGTTGCCTCCTCGGCGGCGTCGCGGACCCCGGCAGCGTCGACCTCAAGCGCGCTCTCGCCGGTCGCGAGCAGGCAGGCCCGCACGTAGCGGTAGACCAGGCGCAGCGCGAGCGTGTCGGGCTCGTCGCGGTCGAGCACGACGATCATCTTGTTTCCCTGGTACTCGACCAGGTCGTCCAGGCCCGAGGGGACCTTGTCGTCCCCCGCCACGACGAGCACCGCGTAAGCCGCGTCGCGTTCGGCCATGCATCCGTTCAGCTCGGTCCAGGCGTCGTTCTTCGAGAGCTTCTTGTTCTTGGACTCGAAGACGACGGTCGCGACGCCAGAGCTGAGGGCTCCACCAATCTCGACGATGGTGTCGCCCATCTTCCCACCCGCCTCCGAGCTCGCGTCGCCGGTGTGGTGGGCGGCATCGCCGTGGCCCGCCGCCATGTCCTCGAGCGCGCCATGGACGAGCTGCTCGAACGTCCGGCCCTTGGCCGTCCCGCGCTCGGCCTCCTCGGAGACCCGCCGATCGGCGTCGTCGCGCTCGCGCAGCTCGATGATCTGCCGGGTCAGCTCCTCGATCCGCTTGCGGTTGGCCTCCCCCTCGGCCTGCTGGCGCGCACCGAGGTCCTTGTAGACCTTGACCATCGCGTCCTTGAAGTCGAACAGAGGATTGCGCCCGTCCTGAGCCGTGAAGAGCTTGAGGAGGGCCTCCCGCTGCGCATCGAGCGCCTCGCGCATGCCCACCTCGATGTCCTTTTGAACGGACCCGTCGCGCTCGCCGTCGAACGAACGGCCGATGCGTTCGGCGAGCTGCTGGTCGCCCGCCTCGAGCGTCTTGGTCAGCCGCTCCGCCAGCGTCGAGCTCTGCCGTTCGAGCTCGGCGCGAACGTAATCGACGTTGACCGCCGTCTCCTCGCTGTCGAGCACGCGGGCGCCGATCTCGATCGCCTTGGTGACTGTCTCGGGCGCGGGCTGCCCGGCCTCGGCGCGCTCGCGGACGACTCGCGCGGCGCGCTCGTCGGTGACCGTGAGGCCCTCGATCATCACGCGATCGCCGATCGCGCGCACGACGCCGTCGGCGTCGCGGTCGAGGGGGAGCTGTGGGGTTTCGCTGGCTTCCATCGGGACTCACGAAAGTAGTCGCAGCGGCGGACGGGAACCTGACGGCCCAGCCGCCGCTACGATCCCGCCGCTCTTTCCACCGACCTGGGAGTTGATCGATCAGTGGCCGTTGACGTATCCGATGTCTCGAAGCTCGACGTTGAGCCCGGCACGCTGCCGGACACGATGGCGGCGTGGGTGATCCGCCAGGACCGAGAGGGCGAGCCCAAGGACGCCTTCCAGGTGGAGGAGATCGAGGTTCCCGAGCCCGGCGCCTTCGAGGTGATCGTGCGGGTGATGGCCGCGGGAGTCAACTTCAACAACGTCTGGGCCTCGCTCGGCAAGCCCGTCTCCGTCTTCGGCTACGGCGACCACCCCGAGTACGGCCACCACATCGGCGGCTCGGATGCGTCGGGCGTCGTGTGGAAGGTCGGCGAGGGCGTCACCCGCTGGCAGCCCGGCGACGAGGTCGTGATCCACTGCAACCAGGCGTCCTATGAGGACGTCGAGGTCCACGGCCTGGATCCGATGGCCGCCCCCAGCCAGGAGATCTGGGGCTATGAGACGACGTGGGGCTCGTTCGCCCAGTTCACGAAGGTCCAGGCCCAGCAGCTCCTGCCGAAGCCTCGCAACCTCTCGTGGGTGGAGTCCTCGGCCTACGGGCTCACCTATTTCACCGCCTACCGGATGCTGATGAACCGCTGCGAGATGCAGGCCGGCCACAACGTGCTGATCTGGGGCGCCGCCGGCGGGCTCGGGGTCTTCGCCGTGCAGCTCGCGAAGGCCGCGGGGGCGAACGCCGTCGGGGTCGTCTCCTCCGACGAGAAGGGCCAGCTCGTGAAGGAGCTGGGCGCCGTGGACTACATAAACCGCGGCGAGTTCGGCGAGATGATGCGAAGCGACGCCAACCACCCGGCGGTCGACCCCGCCGCCGACAAGGAGCGCTTCAAGGCATCCCGCGGGTTTGCCAAGCGCGTCAAGGAGATCTTGGGCGACGCGCCCGACTTCGTCTTCGAGCACGTCGGCCAGGCGACCTTCCCCACCTCGGTCTTCACGGTCAAGCCGTTCGGCAAGGTCGTGATCTGCGGCGCCACGTCGGGATACAACCTGGACTTCGACGTGCGCTACCTGTGGATGAAGCAGAAGGAGATCCTGGGCTCGCATTTCGCCAACGCCTACGAGTGCACCCGCGCGAACCAGCTCATGGCCGAGGGCAAGATCCGCCCGGTGCTGTCCGAGGTGATGGGCTTCGAGGGCGTCCCCGAGGCGCACCAGATGCTCCACGAGAACCGCCACTCGGGCAAGATCGCGATCCGCGTGGGCGCCACCGACAACGACGAGGGACAGCACGAGGACGGCGAGGGCGCGATCTGGGCGGAGGTCGGGGCCTAACCGCACCGCGCAGCCCCGCCCCCACGTTCGTTGTCACCTCAGGGGCGCTCAGCGACCTTCAGGTGACAACGGACGGCTGGGCGGGGTTCTCCTCCCGCCGCTTGCGCCAGTAGCGCTCGAGGCCGAGCCAGAGCTGCTGGGGGGGCATGGCCTGGCGCAGCCTGGCGGCGATCTCCTCGTCCTCGCCCGCCAACACGGCGTTCAGCCAGCGCGCGAACTCGTCGGCGTCGCCCGCGGCGCTGACCTCCGCGGCCTCGCGCAGGTACGCCGCCAGGGCACGGAGCTGCGACGGAGGGTCCTCACCGGCGCCGAAGTGGGTCATGCAGAGGCGCCTCGGGGCGAGATCTCCGAGCATCTCGAGCGTCCGCAGCCACGCCTCGACGTCGATCTCGGGCGGCGGGGTGGGCGCCATGACCAGCGCGGACGGCGGCACGCGGACCCCCGCGGCGTCACCGGTGAACGCATCGCCGGTCTCCTCGCGAAAGTAGACGACGTGGCTGCCCGCGTGCCCGGGCGCCTGATGCACGCTGAGCCCCTCGATCTCCTCCCCGCCGGCGAGGGCGGTGACGCGATCGGCCGGGACCGGCGCGACCTCGCCCCACAGCCGGTCCATCTCCGCCCCGTAGAGACGGCCCGCGCTCCTGACCAGGCGCCCAGGGTCGATCACATGCGGCGCGCCGGCCTGGTGCACGTAGACCCGCAGGTCCTCGAAGCGGCGGGCGAGCACTCCGGCGGCGCCCGCGTGGTCGAGGTGGATGTGCGTGAGAAGCAGCGCCCGTGGCTGGGTCGAAACCGCGGCGAGCAGCTCGTCGAGGCAGCTCGCGGGCCCCGGGTCCACGATCACCCCCGGCGTGACCTCCCAGGCGCCGATCACGCGATCACGCCCGAGATGCATGCAGTCGATCAGCCGCGCCACGGGCCTCTGACTCTACGACGCAGCCGGATCCGTCCCCGGCGATAGGATGCCGCGCGATGCACGTCAACTACATCGAGTGGCGAATCCACCCGTTTCGCCGGGACCGGTGGCTCGAGGCCTGGAGTCCGGCGATCGAGCGGGCAGCCGCGTTCGGGGCCGCCGCCTGCTACCTCACGCGCAACGTCGACGACCCGCTGCACTTTCGCCAGATGAGCATCTGGTCGGACCGTGCCGACTTCGAGCGCTATTGGGCCTCCGACGAGGTAGCGGCGCTTCGGCAGGACGCGCTCAACTACTACAACAAGCCGGTCCTGCACGCCTGGCACGCGGTGGCCGGCCAGAGCGTCCCTGGCGCTGGCGCCGGGGACGCCGCGCCGGCCGAGGTAGTGGACTGACGCAGTCCCGGCGGGAGCTGGGATGGTGGCCGGCGATCACCCGGGGTCGGCGAGCTCGGCCCGCGGCGCGCGCAGCTCGTTCGGCCGGATGACTACGCCAACGAGGACGTGATCGGGGAGCCCACGGGGGTCATGATCGACCGCCCGAGCTGATCCCGGGCACCGGTCTCAGGCCACGGCGCGCAGGGCGCCGGCCCGGAAGCGCTCGGCGACGCCGGCGAGAACCTGCAGCATCGCGTCCGTTGCGGGGGCGCGGGAGCCCGCGGCCAGCGTGGTCGCCCACACGCGTCGCACCGGCGCCTTGCCCGCCAGCGGCCGCGTGACGACCTCCGCGTGGCGGCCGGCGAGGGCCAGCTCGGGCAGGAGCGAGACGCCGACCCCGGCGGATACCAGGCCCTGGAGGACCTGATAGTCGTCGCTCTCGAATGAGATTCGCGGCTCGAATCCGGCCTGCTGGCACAACAAGATCACGTGCGTGCGGCAGGAGCCGGAGGAAACGCCGGTGAGCCAATCGTCATCGGCGAGGTCGCCGAGCTTCACCGCCGCCCGCTTCGCAAGCCGGTGCTCCGGGGGCAGGGCGATCTGCATCTCCTCCTCGAGCAGGAGCGTGCGGTGGGTGTCGCGATCCTCGGGGTCGGGATGAAACGCGTAGTCGTAGGTGAGGGCGAGGTCGTACTCGCCGCGCTTGAGCGCCGGGACTGACTGGTCGGGCTCGGCCTCACCGAGTTGGAGCTCGACCGCCGGGTGACGCTCGCGGAAGCTCGAGACGGCGCGCGTTACGAGCGTTGCGCTGGCCGTCGGGAACGACACCAACCGCAGCCGCCCGCCCTCGAGCCCGGCGATGGCGGCCAGCTCGCGCTCGGCTTCCTCGAGCCGGCAGATCACGGCGTCGACGTGGGTTACCAGCGCGCTTCCGGCGTCGGTCAGCTTCGGGCCGGCGCTCGTGCGCTCGAGTAGCGTCATGCCGACTTCGCGCTCGAGCGTCGCGACCTGCTGGCTGACGGCCGATTGGGAGAGGTAGAGCTCCTCCGCCGCCGCGGAGAACGAGCCACGCGCGGCCACCTCACGCAGGATCCTCAGCCGCTTCACGTCCAACATAAGCTCACCTTATCAGCCAGTACAGGGATCCATGTTGCGCTTATCGGAGCAGTGCGGGATCGTCTGCGTCAGGCCCTGAGCCTCACACCGCGGGCCGGGGCGACGTTTCAAGGCCGGAGGAACAAGATGAACACGAACATCAACATCCGTCAACTCACCGACGACGACGCTCGTGCACTCGAGCGCCTCGTGGCCCTCGACTCGGGCCAGGCTCCCGCGGCTCCGCTCCTGGGCGCGGAGGTCGAGGGGCGGCTCCTGGCCGCCGTCTCGATTGCTTCCGGGGCGAGCGTCGCCGACCCTTTCAGCCGTACGAGCGAGCTCCGCGACCTGCTCGAGCTGCGCGCGTTGCAGCTGCGGGGGCGCGAGCGGCCCAGCCGCCGGCGACGTCGCGGGACGCGTCGAAGCCGTGCATCGGCGAGCGCGCCCGCCCCGGCGGGCCAGCTGCTGGGCCTGCACCCGCGGGCCTCGTAGTCAGTGCTGCCCTAGGGGGGCCATCGTCAGGCCGGCGGCCTCGAGCTGCTCCCAGTAGAGCTCCGCCGGCTCGCGGGGACCGCTCCAGACGATCGCCTGGCCGCTGCGGTGAATGCGGTCGGCGAAGCCGTGGCCCGCCTCGACGCTCACGCCGGGGACCACGCTCGCCAGCGTCTTGGCAACGTGCTCGAAGGTGTTGTGGTCGTCGTTCAGCACGATCACCTGCCAGCCGCCACCGAGCCCGGACCCGGGTCCGGGCGCACGGGGTCGCTCGATCGTCTCGGTCGTCACCCGGCCCCCTACGCTACGGGGTGGGGACCGAGAGCTTCAGCTTGTCGAAGGTGCCGACGGTCGCCTTGCCTGTGTCCCGCACGTTGCCGAGCCCGAACTCGACCTTCGCGCCCTTCACCTCGCTGGAGTTCGGGTCGGTGATGTCTGCGAGCAGGCTGCCGTTGGCGAAGGCGCGCACGCGCGACCCGTCCACCTGGAGCCGGATCTTGTTGAGCTTGCCGATGCCCTCGATGTCGGTGTTGCTGCCGGCCGAGGGGAACATCGGCCCGCCGGGCTGGCGGCGGAGCTCGTAGTCGTGATCGCGGGGGTACACGCGAAGCTCGTAGCGGTTGCCGCCCCCGACGCGAACCGAGACGGCCAGGAACGCATCCGAGCGGATCTGGTCGGGCGTCTTTCGCAGGATCCGGCCGTTGGCGTCGAAGCGGTGGTCGGGCCGGGGGGCAGAGCCCTGGACCGGTGGCTTGTACTTGCAGTTGAGGGGACCGTCGGCGGCGGTGATCTCCATCACGTCGCGAGCCTCCTTGAAGGCCCGCTTGCACTTGTTGGTCTTCGTGACCGTCTCGATCTCGCGATAGGAGAGGCGATTGCCGAAGTTGTTGCTGTAGACCTCGACGTAGGCGAGGGCGGGCACCGCGAGCAGGCACGCCCCGAGGGCGCCCAAACCGGCGACCCGCCACACCCTGATGCGCTCCCTGCGAGGACTCATGGCCACATCAGAGTACCCGCTGCGGAGGGCGAAAGTGCCTCGATCCGGTCATTTCCCGCCTCCGCCACGGTCAGTCCCGCCTAAAATCCCCGCATGGCCGAGCACCGCCTCCCCGAGCCGGACCGCCCGTGGGTCATGCGCACCTACGCCGGCCACTCGGACGCGAGGCGATCCAATGAGCTCTACCGACGCAATCTGGCGAAGGGCCAGACCGGCCTCTCGATCGCCTTCGACCTGCCCACTCAGACCGGATACGACCCGGACCACGTGCTCGCACGCGGCGAGGTTGGAAAGGTGGGCGTCTCCGTGGTCACCAAGGGGGACATGCACGCCCTGCTCGACGGGATCCCGCTCGACGAGATGAACACGTCGATGACGATCAACGCGACGGCGGCGTGGCTGCTGGGCCTCTACGTCACCGCCGCCGAGGAGAACGGGGTCGCGCGCGACGCGCTGAAGGGCACGACGCAGAACGACATCATCAAGGAGTACCTCTCCCGCGGCACGTACGCCTTCCCCCCCGGTCCGTCGATGCGCCTGATCGCCGACACGGTCGCGTTCACGGTCAACGAGATCCCGAGCTGGAACCCGACGAACATCTGCTCCTACCACCTCCAGGAGGCCGGAGCGACTCCGGTGCAGGAGATCGCTTACGCGCTTTCCACCGCCATCGCCGTCCTCGACGAGGTGAAGGCACGCGGTCAGGTGGCCGCGGAGGACTTCCCCAAGGTGTTTGGGCGGATCTCGTTCTTCGTCAACGCCGGCGTCCGGTTCGTCGAGGAGCACGCGAAGCTGCGGGCGATGTCGGCGCTGTGGGAGGGCATCGGCCGCGAGCGCTACGGCGTCGCCGACCCCAAGTTCCTGCGCATGCGCTACGGCGTGCAGGTCAACTCGCTGGGGCTCACTGAGGCACAGCCTGAGAACAACGTCCAGCGGATCGTCCTCGAGGCGCTGGCGGTGACCATGGGCCGCAATGCGCGGGCACGTGCGATCCAGCTACCCGCGTGGAACGAGGCGCTGGGCCTCCCGCGGCCGTGGGATCAGCAGTGGAGCCTTCGGATCCAGCAGGTGCTGGCGTTCGAGACCGACCTGCTGGCCTACCCCGACATCTTCGAGGGCTCCAAGGTGATGGACGGCTTGGTCGCTGAACTCACCGAGGGTGCGCGCGAGGAGATGAAGGTCGTCGCCGACCAGGGCGGCGCCGTGGAGGCCGTGCCCTACATGAAGGCGCGGCTCGTGGAGTCCCACAGCGACCGCCTCGGGCGGATCGAGCGCGAGGAGATGACCGTGGTAGGCCAGAACCGCTTCAGGGAAACCGAGGACTCGCCGCTTACCGCCGGCGCCGACGGCGGCATCCTGACCCCCGACCCGGAGGTGGAGCGTGAACGCGTCGAGGCGCTGGAGGCGTGGCGCTCGGAACGCGACGACGATGAGCTGCGCCGGGCGCTCGAGCAGCTCGCCGCCGCCGCGGTCGATGAGTCGGAGAACATCATGCCCGCGACGATCGCGGCGGCCAAGGCGGGCGCCACCACGGGAGAATGGGCTCAGACCCTGCGCGACGTCTTCGGCGACTACCGCGCGCCGACCGGCGTCTCCGGAAGCGCGGCCGGTGGCGATGGCGATCTGCTGGCGGCGACCCGGGGGGGAGTGGACGCGACCGCGGACGCGCTGGGGCACCGTCCCCGCATCCTCGTCGGCAAGCCGGGCCTGGATGGACATTCGAACGGCGCCGAGCAGATCGCGGTGCGCGCCCGCGACGTCGGCATGGAGGTGATCTATCAGGGCATCCGCCTCACGCCTGAGCAGATCGTCGCCTCCGCGATCCAGGAGGACGTCGACGTCGTCGGCCTCTCGATCCTCTCGGGCTCCCATCGCGAGCTGGTGCCGGAAACCGTTCGCCTGCTCGCCGAGCAGGGCTCGGACGTGCCGATCGTCGTCGGCGGGATCATTCCGGCCGTCGACGCGGAGTACCTCAAGGAGGCCGGGGTCGCGGGCGTGTACACGCCGAAGGACTTCGACCTCAGCCGGATCATGGGCGAGATCGTGGACATCGTCGCCGTGCGCAACGGTGTGCAATCGCCCGCGGCGACCTAGCGGCGCTCGGCGGCGGCGCTACGCTAGACGCCCGTGAGGTGCTTCAGCACCGAGAGCAGCATGTCAGGCGGCGAAGCCCCCGCAGGTGGTTTGTGATGGAAGGCATGAACGGCGATCGGGCGGCCTGGCTTCGCTGCTACCGATGCTGGTCCCAGCGTCTGGAGGCGCAGGTCCACTACGACGCCATCCTGACTCTCGATCCTGACTCGGGTGAGGCCGCCGACCGCCTCGAGGAGATCCAGGAAGCGGTCGTGCAGTGCATGGACTGCATGCACGACCAGCCGCATCTCACGATCGACGAGGGGCGTGTGGCCCCGATCGAGGACCGGTGGGAGCGGATGGTGGCCGGCACCCCGTGGGTCGCCTCCTGCACCGTCAACGTCGACCAGGACCTCGTCGAGACGTGCTCCGGCCCCGAGGCGGCCGATGCGCTCACCTACGCGGCGTTCGGCGAGCAGGGTACGCGCGAGTTCTTCACCCACGTTCGCTTCCACAAGCACCAGGGCGAGCAGATCGTGATCCACATGCTGGTCGAGCTCTACGCGCGCTCGGCCGAGGAGGCCAACGAGGTGCTCGAGGAGGCCTCCCGCGGGGTCCTCGAGCTGACCTCGCTCGCCGAGGAGTCGCGTCCGCCGGCCTCGACGGGCGGGGAGTCGCCGCACTGACGCGCGGGGCGGGCGCGGGAAGCGCGCGCCCGTAGGCACCCGACGGCCGGGGGCCTA
>JBPCKC010000014.1:0-18744 GCA_051004675.1 Solirubrobacterales bacterium | reverse complement strand
AGTAAGAAGAAGCGCCACAAGGGCGGCCAGCGCCGCCCGCCGCCGCCACAGCCGCGCGCCGTCGGCCGCGGGGGCGCGGCCAAGCGTCAGGCAGCGGTGGCAAGCGCTCCGTCAAGCCGCCGGCGCGCCGACGACGACCGCCCGCAGGCGCCGTGGGGCTCGTTCCCGCTGGTCGAGCTGGTCACCCTCGTCGGGCTGGCGCTGCTGGTCCTCGGCTTCTTCGTCGTCAAGGGCGACCAGGGCGCGTTGATGGTCGGCGTTGGCATCGCGCTGGGCTCGCTGGCGGGCCTCGAGCTGTCGATCCGCGAGCACCTGGCCGGGTACCGCTCGCACACGCTGCTGCTCGCCGGATTCGTCGCGGCGATCGTGCTGGCCGCGCTCTTCTACCTCGCCGCGGACGATGTGCCGGTGATCGTTCGTCTGCTGATCGCGGGCGTCGTGTTCGCCGGGACGGCGCGGATCCTGATGCTGGTCTTCCAGCGCCGCGCCGGCGTGGCCTACAAGCTGCGCTAAGGACATCAGGGCGGGGACGGACGCCCAGCGCGCCCGTCCTTGCCCCGGCTTCGGACCGCTAGGCGGGCCCTCTGCTCTTGGCCTCGAGGGCGACGGCGAGCACCATGCGCTGGCGCTCGGTCAGGCGGCCCAGGTCGCGGTTCTCGTTCAGGCCCAGCCCGAACAGGAACTTGCGAGCACGGGCGCGTCCCCATCGACGCTGGCTGCGCAGCAGCTCTCCGACGGTCATCGTCTCGACCTCCCAGGGGCAACTGCGCGCGACGTCCGCCGCCTCGGCCTTCCCGTCCCCGATCTCACGCTTCAGCGCTGCTCGCGCCAGCCTGACCCGGTTGGCTTCGGCCAGGGCACGCATGTGTTGCGGCGTCCCTGCAGGGGCGACCGTTGAGGCAGCTTCCATTCACTCCTCCTTCGAAGTGGCGTTGAGGTTTGGCGGCGTCTTGTGGCCGTCCGCATCTCCTTGCGGCTAGGGATGCCGCACCGGGGTCAAGTCGAGACAGAACACTCTCTCCGCCTCGGCCGCTCCCCGCCCGGGTGCGTCCGGCGTGCGAGGGAACCTAGTCCAGTCCGGGCGCGAGCGTCAACCGGGTGCCCCCCCAACGGACCCGCCTCGTTCGCTAAGAGCACACTTTTTGTTCACAAGTTGGCCTTGTTCAGGATCGGACAAGGCGAAACTAACCCATACAGGGTGAGAGGAACCTCCCCTCAGTCAGACGCTGGTCCCGCGGGGTACGTCCGGGAAGTCCGCGAGCACCCGCTCGAAGATCCCGAGGGCGCGGTCCAGGTGCTCGCGCTCGTGGGTCGCCATCAGCGACGTCCGCAGGAGCGCCCCGCCCGGCGGCACGGCCGGGTGGATCGCCACGTTGGTGTAGACGCCGGCGTCGAAGAGCGCCTTCCACAGCAGCACGGCCTGCCAGTCCTCGCCCACCACCACCGGGACGACGGGCGTGTTCGCCTCCGCGCCGTCGGCGAGCTTGCCCGGATCGACGACTTGAAGACCGAGGTCACGGTAGCCCTGGCGCAGGTAGGCGGAGTTCTCCAGCAGCCGGCCCATCAGCTCCGGGCCCTCCGAGCGGATCACCCGCAGGGCGCCGAGGGCCGCGCCGACCGCGGCCGGCACCGCGGACGCGGTGAAGATGAACGGGCGCGAGGAGACGCGCAGGAAGTCGATCACCTCGCTGGAGCCGGCGATGAAGCCTCCGCAGGAGGCGAGGCTCTTCGAGAACGTGCCCATCCGCAGGTCCACCTCGTCCTCGAGGCCGAAGAGCTCGCACGTCCCGGCGCCGCGCGCCCCGAGGACGCCCACCGCGTGGGCCTCGTCCACCATCAGCCGGGCGCCGAAGCGCTGGCACAGCTCGACGATGCCGGGCAGGTCGCAAACGTCGCCCTCCATCGAGAAGACCCCGTCCACGACCACCAGCACGCCGCCCCCGTCGCCGGCCGCGCGCTCGAGCATGCGCTCGAGTTTCGGCATCTGGTTGTGGCGGAACGGCCGCAGCTTGGCGCCCGAGAGCCGCACCCCGTCGAGGATCGAGGCGTGGTCGCCGGAGTCGCAGATCACGGTGTCGCCGGGCTCGAGGATGGTGCCGAGGCACCCGATGTTCGCCTGGTGCCCGGTGGTGAAGACGATCACGTCCTCGGTCCCCATCCACTCGGTCAGCTCGCGCTCGAGGTCGAGGTGAAGGGGGGTGGTGCCGTTCAGGAATCGCGACCCCGTGAGCCCGGTGCCGTAGCGCTCGAGCGCGTCGCGGGCCGCCTCCTTCACCCGCGGGTCGCCGGTGAGCCCCAGGTAGTTGTTCGAGCCAAGCATCACCTTCGTGTGTCCCTCGACCTCCATCAGTGGGCCGGCCTCGGACTCGATCAGCCGGAAGTAGGGGAGGAGGTCGGCCGCGCGCGCCGCCTCGAGCTGCTCGCGGCGATCGTGGGTGCGCGCCTTCTCGAAGACGTCCTTGGGTGCCCGGGCGGTCTCGGCCATACGCGCAGTCTCGCATCCGCAGTAGCGTCCCGAGCGTGAGCGTGACCGTCCGGCCCGCGCAGGGCCGTCGAGACCTGAAGGCATTTGTCGAGGTGCCCTACCGCCTTCGCCGCGGCGACCCGCAATGGGTCCCCCCGCTTCGCTTCGAGCGCCTCCAGTTCCTCGACCGCGACAAGAACCCCTACTTCGAGCACGCGGAGGTCCTGCTGCTGATCGCCGAGCGCGACGGCGTGGGGGTGGGGCGCATGAGCGCCCAGGTGGACGAGCGCTGGGACTCCTACCAGGGCGGCGCGGACGGGCTCTTCGGCTTCTTCGAGTGCGAAAACGATCCCGCTACGGCGGCCGCGCTCTTCGAGGTGGCCGAAGCCTGGCTGCGCGAGCGGGGCCGCACGCGCATGCTGGGCCCGATGGACTTCACGACCAACGACGAGTGCGGATTGTTGATCGAGGGCTACGACGAGCCCTCGATGATCCTCGAACCGTGGCACCCGCCCTACTACCGGGAGCTCGTCGAGGACCAGGGCATGACCAAGGCGATGGACCTGCTGATGTGGGAGCTGTGGTTCGGTCAGCTCAGGGAGGGGACGAGCATGCACCCGATGATCCACGCCGCCGCTGAGAAGTCGCGCCAGGCGGGCGTGGTCCTGCGGCCAATGCGCCGCAACGACCTCGAGGCCGAGATAACGCGCTTCACGGAGGTCTACAACGACGCCTGGGGAGACAATTGGGGCTTCGTGCCGATCACCGAGGCCGAGGTCAAGTTCCAGGCCAAGGCCCTGAAGCCGGTCCTGGATCCGGACTGGGCGATGGTGGCCGAGAAGGACGGCGAGGTCGTGGGAGCCGCGCTCACGCTTCCCGATGTCGAGCAGGCGCTCGCGAAGATGAACGGAAGGGTTTTCCCCACGGGCTGGTGGCACTTCCTGCGCCGTAAGAAGTACATCGACCGCCTGCGCGTGTTTGCGCTGGGCGTGAAGCACGACTACCAGCACCTGGGCGTGGCCGCCGCCCTCTATGAGAAGCACGTGCAGACCGCGGGGACGGTCGGCCCGCCCGGAGGGCACATGGGCTGGATCCTCGAGGTCAACGAGCCGATGAACCGGGCCATGGAGGGGATGGGGGGAAAGGTCGTGCAGCGTTACCGGCTCTACGAGCGGGCCATGGGCGGCGGCGCCCCCGACTCCGCAAAGAGCGGGGTGGGCTCGTCCTGAGCCGGGCCCACGGCCGGTAGACTCGCCGCCGTGGGAGAGGAGCTGTTGGAGGCGCAGGCAGTCGAGGAGCCGCTCGCGGTCTCCGAGGCCGCCATGGAGGCCGAGGCGCCGCGTCCCCTTCCCGAGCCGGTCGATCGCAACGAGGTCGACGTCTGGCGCGGCGAGGTCCGCTCCGCTGCGATCGCGGCGGCCAGCGGCATCGTCGCCGGAGCGGCGACCGTCGCCGCGGTCCGTGCGGTCCGTGGCCCCGAGAGGTCCTCCCGCAAGGGAATCATCCGGCGTGGGCGCAAGGCGCAGAACGTCGTCGCCAGCCGGTCCTTCCTCGTCGACGTTCACGTCCTCGGTCGCTGAGACCCTGAGGGCGTGAGCGAGCCAGCCTGCCTCGAGGCCGAGGTCACGCCTCCCTGGACCTACCGCCTGCCACGCCGCGGCAGCGGCAACGGGACGACCCGGGTGCGCGACGGGGTCGTGTGCCGGCTTCTGTGCATCGGCGATGCGCCGGTGGTCGCCCACGCCTGGCAGATCCGCTCGGGGGAGGTCCGTTTCCGGGTGACGGGTGACGCTCCCACCGACGCCTTGGAGGCCGGGCTCGAGAGGATGCGGTTCACGCTCGGCGTCGACGACGACCTCTCGGACTTCTTTGCCGAGTTCAAGCGCGACGAGGTGCTGGGGCCTGCGCTGCGGCGCCGGCCCTGGGCCCGGCCCCGGCGCCGGCCCTCGCCGTGGGAGGCGCTCGCCGGCGCGATCGCCGGGCAGCTCATCGAGGCCAGTCGCGCCGCGGCCATCGAGCGGCGCATGGTGCGACGCTGGGGCCGCTGCGTCGCCGCCCCGAGTCCCTTGCCGGGCGGCTCGCTTCGCGATGCGCCTGGCCCCGAGGCGATCGCCGGACGCGCCCCGGCTGAGCTGGCGGGCATGGATCTCTCCGGCGGCCGGTCGATCGCGATGATCCGCTGTGCCCGCGAGGTGGCCGCGGGGCGGATCGACCTCACCCGGCCCGGCCACGACGAGCACCTCGAGCACATCCGCGAGATCGGTCCGTGGACCGTCCAGTGCCTGGGTTTCCACGGCCGCGGCGAGGCGGACTCGCTGCCCGCCGGCGACCTCGCCTACGTAAAGCTCGTGGGCCGCCTCGCCGGCCTTCGCCGCCGCGCCACCGTGCCGGAGGTGGAGGAGTACTTCGAGCCCTACCGCCCCTTCCGGGGCCTCGCCGGCATCTTCGCCGCGATGCACTACCACTCGGGCGTGCGGGCCGGGCCTCCGCTGCGCCTCGAACAGCGCTACGGCTGAGCGGTCCTCAGCCGGGCTGCTGCATCACCGCGAGGATGTTCCCCGCCGGGTCCTCGAACCAGGCGATCTGCGGCCCCGGGCCCCGGGCGATGCCCTTGTCGTCCTGTTCGAACCCCTCGTAGCGCTCGAACTCGACGCCCTTCGCGGAAAGCGCGGCGACGGCCTCGTCGATGTCGTCGACCGAGAAGTTCAGGATCGTGTAGTTGGCGGGGCGCAGATCGTCCTTGGCGTAGACGAACGTCGGACGGTCGCCGCCCTCGAGCTGGAGCCTCAGGAGCCCCTCGTCCTCGGAGAGGACCTCGACCTCGATCCCGAGAGTCTCACCGTAGAAATCGCGGGCCTTGGCCACGTCGTCCACGGCAAAGCCGCTATATGCCTTGGTGCTGGCGAACATTGTCTCTCCTTTCGATGTTGGCCTACTGACTGTGGCAGGCGAGCGGAATAATCGCTAGGGCAGCAGGTCGTTCGTGAGCGCCTCGTCGGTCGACGGCCGTCGGGCGATCTGGCCCTCGGTGGCCATGAACGCGATGAAGCGCTTCCACTCGCGCGGGTCCATGTAGCCGAAGGGCTCCTTGCCGTCCGGCAGCAGCAGCGGCAGGGTCGCTTGCACCTCGGCGCCGGTCAGCTCGGGCTCGAGCCCCTCGCCGGCTTCCAGCACCGCCTGGGTAGCCGCCCCGGGGTTCGCGACCGCGTTGCGCGTGCCGCGCTCGAGCGCGGCGATGAAGAGGCGGATCGCCTCCGGGTCCTCCGCGACCCGATCGGAGTTCGCCACGAGGACGAGCTCATCGTAGGTGGGGATGCCCAGCTCGTCGACCGGCACCACGCGCGGATCCTCTCCGCGCTGCTCCAGGTCCACCCCCTCGATGTTGCGGAAGCCGCCCAGCATCGCGTCGGCGCGACCGCCCAGTACCGCCGGGAGCAGGCCGAGGCCCACGTCGACCCGGTCCACGGCGCTGGGCGGGATCCCCTCGTCGTCCAGGATCGATTCCAAAAAGGCGGTCTGGTAGGGGATCCCCGCCGTGGCGATCGTCTTGCCCTCGAGGTCGGCCGGGCGTGCGATACCGCCCTCCGGCAGCGAGATGAGCGACGTGAGCGGCTGGCCGACAAGCGCGCCCACGGCCTTGACCGGCAGCCCCTCGTCCAGGGCGAGGAGCACCTCGGGCTCGTAGGAGACGGCGAGGTCGGCGCGGCCGGCGGCCACCTGGCGAATCGGGGCGGAAGGGTCCGCCGGGACCTGGGCATCGACCTCCAGGCCGGCCTCGGCGAAGTCGCCGCGCTCGATCGCGCGGAGGATCCCGGCGTGGTCGGGATTGACGTAGAAGTCGAGGGCGAGCGTGAACTTCTCGGGCTCCGCGCCCCTGGTCGCCTTCCCGCTCTCGCTCTTCTCGCCGCACCCGGCAAAAAGGGCGGCCAGGGCCACGATGCTCGTCACGATTCGGCTGGCTGGGCTGGTGATCATTAGCTGGTCTCCTATCCGTTGGCTTTCGGTTGAGCCCAGCCGGCGAAATGCCGCTGGGCGAGCGCCAGAATCCCCACGAGCGCGATGGCGATGGCGGAAAGGACCGCGACCGCCGCGAACACACGGGCCGTCTGGAGCTGGGCTTGCGAGGTGAGGATCAGGTGGCCGAGGCCCTCATTGGCGCCGGACCATTCGCCGAAGACGGCGCCGATCACGGCGACCGCCGCGGCGATCTTCGCGCCGCTGAAGAAGTAGGGCAGCGCGGAGGGGGCCTCGACGCGGCGCAGGATGGTCCCCCGGCCGGCGTCGAGAGTGCGCATCATCCGAACGAGCGCCGGGTCGACCGCCCGCAGCCCGTCAAGCGTGTTGACGGTCACCGGGAAGAAGCAGACAAGGGCGATGATCACCAGCTTCGGCCCGAGGCCGAACCCGAACCACACGATCAGGATCGGGGCGATCGCGATCACGGGCACCGTCTGGGAGGCCACCAGCAGCGGGTAGACGGCGCGTCGCAGCACCGAAGAGAGGTGCAGCACCACGGCGAGCCCCCACCCGACGGCGAGGGCGATCGCGAGCCCGGCGGCCACCTCCTGGAGTGTCACCCAGGCGTTCTCGGCCAAGAGCTCACGGTCCTGCCACAGGGATTCGGCGATCTCGCTGGGCGCGGGGACGAGGAAAGGCTCGATCGCCAGCGCGTCGGCCAGCAGGTCCCACCTTGCGGCCAGCTCCCAGGCGCCGAGCAGGAGCACGACGACGGCGAGGGGAGGCAGCCAGGTGGACGCGCGGGGCCTCATGCGCCTGTCTCCAGACTCTGAATTGCCCGCTTTCTCGCCGCCAGGAAGGCCGGATCGACCACCGCCTCGGCGCGGGGCACGCTGCGCGGGGCCGGCGATGGGACCTCCGCCACGATCCGGCCCGGGCGCTCCGAGAGGACGAGGACCCGATCGGCCAGGTAGAGGGCTTCCTCGATGTCGTGACTCACCATCACGACCGTCCGCGACTCCTCGCCGAGGGCGCCCGCGAGCCACTCCTGCATGCCGGCGCGCGTGATGGCGTCGAGCGAGGCGAAGGGCTCGTCGAGGGCGATCACCGGCTTGCCCGCGAGCAGGGTCCGGGCGAAGGCCACTCGCTGGCGCATGCCGCCGGAGAGCTCGGCCGGGGGTGCGTCAAAGAATCCGGCGAGACCGAAGCGCTCCAAAAGCGGCCTCGCGGCCTCGCGGGCTGCGACGCGCGAGTCGCCTCGGTTGCGGCGGGCCAGGGCCGCGTTGTCGGCGGTCGAGAGCCACGGGAGCAGGCAATCGCGTTGCGGCATCAGGGCCACGTGGAGGATCCGATCCGCCGCCTCACCGCCCACGTCCACCCGGCCCGAGGCGACCTCGCGCAGCCCAGCGACCAGCTCGAGGAGGGTGGACTTGCCGCACCCCGACGGGCCCACGAGGGCCACCACCTCTCCGGGCTCGACCCGCAGCGTGACCCCGCGAAGCACCTCGAGGCCGTCGAAGCCGAATCCGGCTTCCGACAGCTCCACGGCCTCGGCTTGGGCTCTCATCTTTCCCTCCGCGCGCATTACCGCGACAGGTTCCGAGGGTCGGCGCCGGGTGGTCTCCCAGAGGCGCAATCTCAGCCCGCTCGCCCGCGAGCTCCCCTGATTACGGCGAGGAGTCTACGGCCCGGTCCAGCCGTGCGTGTAGCACGGGTGGTCGTCGCAGACGTTGATCACGCCGCCCGCCGGCTGGAGGAAGGCCGACTTCTGCTGGCGCGCGAACGCGTTGCTGCGGGGGTCGCTGTGCGGGTCGCGCCCGTACTCCGGCGCGTCGGGCGGCGTGTTGGTGAGCGGCGGGTTGACGACGCCCTGGTCGCCCTCGCGCGGCGGGCCGGAGTCGAAGTAGATGATCGCCGACCCGCCGAAGGGGTAGGAGGGGATCGCCGGGATGCTCCACAGGGGGTCGCCGGCGGGAATCCGCCCCGGGTCCAGCGCGGGGGCGTTGGTGTAGGCGCCGATCGTGCGCGCCTCGACGTCGGCGGCGAGGTTCGACACCTGGTGGTCGCCGAAGGCGACGTGCATCAGCACCTCGTGCGGGGGAGTGTTCGGGAGCGGGTCCGAGGTCATGTGGTGGGCGTAGCCGTTGGCCTCGCCGCGGTCCCACAGCATCTGGATCAGGGCCAGGATCAGCGGCCGCTCGAGCTCGTTCGGGTAGTTGTCGTAGAGCCCGGCATCGGTGTCGCCCGGCGGGTCGTTGAAGTTCCCCTCGGCATACGGCGCGAAGTCGGAGCTGCGCCGCAGCAGCGTCGAGTAGTTCATCGCCGGGACGCCGAGGACGGCGCGCTCGAAGTCGGGAGCGACCGCGGTCAGCCCGCCGCCCATGATCCCGCCCTGGCTGTTGCCGTCGTAGAAGAGGCGGGTGTCGTCGATCACCGACTGCCCGTTGAGCTGGAACGCCGGGTGCGAGCCGAAGCCCTGCGGGTGGATCATCGCCCGGCCGAGGAAGAGCTGGTTCAGGAAGCCCTGCTGCATCCGGTCGATCAGGCGCGGGAAGTTGGAGAGGTCCTGGAGATTCGCGAGCACGGTGCCGGCATCCGTCGTGGCGAAGCCGGCCCAGTCGGTGGCACAGAACATGAAGTCGTGCTCGTTCGCCATTGATTTGACGTTGCCCG
Source organism: Solirubrobacterales bacterium (assembly GCA_051004675.1). GTDB lineage: Bacteria > Actinomycetota > Thermoleophilia > Solirubrobacterales > 70-9 > JBDTSW01. The sequence continues at coordinate 9,650 of JBPCKC010000014.1, read as the reverse complement.
CCTCGACCTCGCCGAAGCTGCCGAGCAGGCCATGGCCGTACAGCGACGGTCGCGCCGGGCGCAGCCCTGCGTCGACCGCGGAGCGTGGGATCAAGCATTCGAACTGCGCCGTGTGGGGCACGGGGTTTTGCTGCGGCAGCCCGTCGGCGCCGAGGCTGAAGCGCGAGCCCGGCGGGCACCCCGCCTCGTCGAGGAAGCAGGGGACCACGACCGCGCCCTCGACCTTGCGCGCGATGCGGTCGTCCTCGGTTGCCTCGCCGGTGATCGGATCCTCGGCGCACCCGTCGTTCCCGCAGGGGCCGTAGTTGGTGGTGCCGGTGACGAAGCTCGTCGGGGCTTGACCCTGCACCTGGAGGTCGGCGAGATTGGTGTCGCCCAGGCTCGCGAAGGCGCGGTCGCGGATCGAGAGCATGCGCTCGGTAAGGCTGCTTTCGCTGGCGATCGTGAAGTCCCAGGCGAGATAGAGCTCGTCGCGCCCGATCCCCGCCCCCTCCAGCTCGTCGAAGATCCGCTCGAAGTCCGCGCGGCGCTCCTCGACGACGGGGTCTGAGGTGACGATCGGGTCGCGGTAGAGCTGGAATGCGCGCCCGGCCGGGATCAGTTGGTTCTGCGTGTCGCGTAGGTCCCGCAGCGCCACCACGTAGCGGTGGCCCTCCTCGAAGTTGACGGTCGGGCGGACGATCAGGGTGACGTCGGCTGGGTCTGAGGGGTTCGCGTCCAGCTCGGTGAAGATCGGGTGGCGCTCGCCGGTCGCGGCATCGATCACGACCACCGGGGCGTCGGCGTCGGCGTAGCGGTCGAAGTCGGTGATCGGGACCGAGCCGGTGTTCTGGAAGGCCTGCGGGGTGTCCAGGCCGGGCACCTTGGTGATCAGCATCGAGCCGGGGCTGAATCCGTCGGCGCGGTTCTGGTCGGTCGGGTCGATCGGGACCCCGAACCGGTTCTTGGGCATGGAGTCCGTGCTCAGGTCGATTCGCCTGCCCGTATCGGTGGTTGGGTCGGCGACGGTGAAGTGGTCGTTGGGGAACGGGTGGAGGCAGACCGAGGGGTCGGTGGGGTCGCAGCGGTCGGCGTTGGCGAAGGTGACGCCTTGAGGCTCGAAGGTCGTCTCGCCGCCGCCGCCGTAGGGCTCGGTTGGGACGCCATTCGCGTCGATGTTCAGCGCGCCGTCGCCGTTCAGGTCCGCGAACACGATCGGCGCGGCGCAGCCGTCGCTCCCCGAGATCGTGAACGAGACCTGGCCGCCCTCGGCCGCAACGGGCCCGGCGATCGCCGGCGAGCCGGGCACCGGATCGCCGTTAAGGCGAGTGATGCCGGCTCCCGTGGGGTTCTGGGTCGCCTTCCCGTCCGCCGCCACGAACGACAGCTCCTCTCCCACCTCGGAGACGTCCTCGCAACGGTAGAGCGCCACCATCACCTGCTCCGAACCCGTGCCGGCGGCGGCGAACTCTCGTGGTGTGCCGTTCGTGTGCGTCCTCTCACCGCCGGGCGCGACGGCGTAGTCGCGGTTCGAGTTACCGCCGCCCCCGTCGCATGGCGGGCGGTCCAGTACGAGGTCGGCCCTGGCGCGCCCCCGGCCGGTGCGCCCGTCGCCCATCGGTCCGATCGCCCGGACCTTGATGACCTGCGCGACGCAGCGCTTGACCCGCTCGACGCCCGCGGCGGTGAGCGGCAGGCTGACCGTGCGCGGATCGGCCGACCTCACCTTGATCCTGCGCACCTGGGTGATGAACGCGCGCCCGTTGGCGTCGCGGGTCTTGGCCCTGATCTCGAGCTTGCCGGGGGCCGTCTGGCTGTCGATCTCGATCTTCAGGCGCTCGCGCGTCGTGATGCGCTGCTGGCTCGCGGACTCGATCGTGATCGCGATCGGGCTGGGGGCCTTCGCCGCCGGCTGCGCCCGCTCCGCCGCGCTGCCCGAGGCGAGCAGGCCGGCCGCGAGCGAACAGGCGGCGCCGGCCAGCGCGATCGCGCGCAGACGTCTGCTCGCGCAATTGGGGCCGTGCCTCGCCATCGCCCGGCAGGCTAGCCGCGCCAGCGGCTTCCCGCGCCGGTTCCTACGCGCCCTCCACCGGCGGGGCGCCCGCGATCACGTTGACGAAGTTCTCGAGGTGGCCCGTGGTCCAGCACTCGAAGGCGCCGGTGCAGTGGCGCTCGTAGGCCGACATGACCGAGTCGCCGTAGTTCCAGTACAGGCGCGGTTCGGGGTTGAGCCAGAAGGTACGTCCCGCTCGCTCGGAGACTCGAGCGAACACGTCGGCGTGCGGCTCGCGCCCGTTGGTGCGGGCGTCGCCGAGCACGATGATGGTCGAGCGCGGGTCCAGCTCGTCGGCGATCAGCTCGCCGAACTCGAGCCACACCCGGCCGTAGTCGGTGTACCCCGAGACGTCGGCGACGCCGCCCTCCTGGGAGATCCGGGTCGAGATCGTGCGAAAGTCGCGCTCGTGCTCGAAGACGTCGGTTACCTCGGAGATGCGCTCGATGAAGACGAAGCTGCGCAGCCGCCGGAACGAGTCGTGAAGCGCGTGCAGCACCGACAGGAAGAACACGCTCGCCGAGGTAACCGAGGTCGAGACGTCGCAGAGGACGTAGATCTCGGGTCGCCGCGGTCGCTTGGGGCGGTAACGCAGGCGCAGGGGCACGCCGCCGGTCTCCAGCGAGGCCCGCATCGTGCGCCGCATGTCCACCACCGACGCTCGTCTGCGGCCGCGCTGCTCGTGGCCCAGCGTCGCCAGGCGGCGCTTGAGCTGGACCACCGCGCGGTGGACCGAGGTGAGGTCCTGGGTGGAGCTCGTCGGGAGGGCGCGGTCGAGCTCAGCGAGGGGACGCGAGGGCGGCAGCTTCTGGGTGCGCTCGATCAGATCGCGCTCGAGCTCGCGCCGCAGGTGGCGCTCGAAGCGGTTGATCGCGTCGCGCTCGAGCGGGGGCTCCGCCGCGGAGCCCGGCTCCGGGGGGCGCGCGCCCGTCTGCAGGCCGAGCGCGCGGCGGATGCGCTGCACGTCGACGCCGACGACGCCGGAGCCCTCGCCCTGGCGCCCGAAGGCGGCGATGGCGAGGCGGGCCAGGTCGCCCATCTCGCCGTCGTTGCCCGCGACGATCGCCCGCCGGATCGCCTCGCGGAGCTCGTCGAGGTCGATCTCGCCCGACGCCTCGTAGCGCTCGGACTCGCCGACGTCCTGTACCAGCGCCTCGGCCTCGGCGGCGCGGAAGAAGAAACGCTCGAAGAGCAGCTCGAAGACGCGCCGGTCCTCGGGCGACTTCGCGACCGTCGCCGCCAGGGCTTCGCGGAAGTCCACCGCGTCGCTCCAGGGAACGTGCTCGAGCGCCTCGAACGCGTCGAGGATCTCCGATGTGCCGACCCCGATGCCCTCGGCGCGAAGCTGCTCGCAGAACGCGATCAGGCGCGGCGCCAGCCCGGAGGGCAGGCCGGTCTCGAACGCGGTCGCCACTCCCGCCTCAATCAGCCGGCGGCGCCGAGCCCCAGCGTGCCCTCCGCGGAGAGCTTCACGCCCACCCGCTCGGCGACCAGGTCGAGGTCGGCGCGGTGCTTGACGATGACGCTCATCGTCTGCTCGAAGACCTCCCGGTCGATGTCGTCGGCGCCGAGCAGCAAAAGGGCCCGGGCCCAGTCGATGGACTCGGCGAGCGAGGGCGGCTTCTTGAGGTCGAGGCTCCGGACCATCTGGACGACCTCGACCAGCCGGCGCGTCAGCGTCTCGTCCAGCTCAGGCGTGTGCAGGCGCACGATCTCCACCTCGCGCTCGGCCTCGGGGTAGTCCAGCCACAGGTAGAGGCAGCGGCGCTTGAGCGCCTCGGTCAGCTCGCGCGAGTTGTTCGAGGTCAGCACCACCACCGGATGCGTGCGGGCCTCGATGACGCCCAGCTCGGGGATCGAGATCTGAAAATCCGAGAGGACCTCCAAGAGCATCGCCTCGAACTCCTGGTCGGTCTTGTCGATCTCGTCGATCAGGAGCACGACCGGATCGGGGCTGGCGATCGCGGCGAGAAGCGGGCGGGTGAGCAGGAAGTCCTCCCCGAAGATCGAGTCCAGGCGCCCAGGCCCTTCCGCCCCGCTGCCGGACCCCGCCTCGGGCGCGGGGCCGGGATCCGCCGCGTGCTCCGCCTGGATCGCGAGGAGCTGCTTGCGGTAGTTCCACTCGTAGAGCGCCTTCGCCTCGTCGAGCCCCTCGTAGCACTGGAGGCGGATCAGCTCGCGCCCGGAGGCCCGCGCGATGGCCTTGGCCAGCTCCGTCTTGCCCACGCCGGCGGGGCCCTCGACCAGGACGGGCTTGCCGAGCTTCTGCGCCAGGTAGGCGACCAGGGCGGCGGATTCGTCCGCCAGATAACCGACCTCGGCGAGGCCAGAGCGAACGTCGGCGACTGATTCGATCGAACCCGACATCGCGGCCGATGATAATGGTGGGTGATGTTCACTTTGGCGATCGACCTCCTCCTCGCTCCGGGCGCGTTGCAGACCCTCTCGGATCTGGCGCCCTACGTCGCGCTGTTCGCCGCCGGCTTCCTCGTTGCCGCCTGGGGCCAGTCGGCGAAGGTCCCCCTCGCCATCGCGATCGGCATCACGATCATCCTCGGCGCCGTCCTGCTCTTCCAGCTCGAGGCCAACGACTTCTCGGGGTCCAACTCCCCGTTCTGAGAGGATCGCCCCTGCATGGGGCGCCTCGACGAGCTCGACCTCTCCCAGTCTCTCGGCCGCAAGGAGGAGGCGCGCGCGCTGGACCGCGGCTGGGAGCGCCTCGCGCAGCTTCGCCTGACGCTGGGCGGGCAGATCGGGTCAAAGGAGCTGGGCCCCGCGCTGTGCGTGCTGTTCGAGGGCTGGGACGCGTCAGGCAAGGGCGGGGCGATCAAGCGCCTCGTCTCGCCGCTGGACCCCCGTCACGTCCGGGTGGTCCAGTTCGCCGCTCCGACGCCCGACGAGCTTCGCCACCAGTTCCTGTGGCGGTTCTGGCCGGTGCTGCCCGGCCGCGGCGGGATGGCCGTGCTCGACCGCTCCTGGTACGGGCGCCTGCTGGTCGAGCGGGTCGAGGGGTTCGCCGCGCGGGAGCAGTGGCTGCGTGCCTTCGACGAGATCAATGCCTTCGAGAAGGCGTTGGTGGACGACGGGATGATCCTCGTGAAGTTCTGGCTTCACGTCTCCGACGAGGAGCAGCTCGAGCGCTTCAAGCGCCGCGAGAAGGAGCCGCTCAAGTCGTGGAAGCTGACGGACGAGGACTGGCGCAACCGCGAGAAGCGCTCCGACTACGAGCAGGCGGTCGAGGACATGATCGCCAGGACGGACCAGCCCGGGGCGCCCTGGCATCCGATCGCCGCGGAGTCGAAGCGGTTCGCCCGGGTCCAGGTGCTGGAGACGGTGATCGAGCGCATCGAAGACGGCATGCGCGACTTCGGCATGGAGCCGCCCGTCCCGCTCGAATCGGACTGACGTGGCGGCGGCACCCGCGGAGAGCCCGGCGCTGACCCCGCAGGAGCGCCTGCTGCGGCTGGCGCTGCGGATCTTCGCCGTCTGCTCGGCGGCCGAGACCCTCGTGTACCTGCTGCCGGCCCTGATCGGCTCGTCGCAGGGCTGGGCGCAGCTTCCCTTCGTGGCCGGCTCGTTCGTGAAGGCGGGCATGCTGGCCGGCCTCTGCTTCGTGGCCGCGGCCGACGTCCGCCGCTACGAGCGGCTCGTGTCGGTCCTGGTCGCGGCGCTTGCCCTCTGGTCGGTGGCGGGGGCTGCGATGCTCGTGTGGGGCGAGATCGATCGCCCGGTTGCGGTCCTCGGGATCGAGACCTCGATCCAGACCATCGTCTGGGGAGGGATCCTCTTCGAGGGCGGGCTCGCGGTGCTCTACGCGATCCTGCACCGCCGCGCCTACCGTTCCCGCTACGGAATCTCGTACCTGTCGGTGGGCCAGTTCCGCACGCTCGCGGCGCTCGGCGAGTCGGTGCTGGGCCCCGAGGCGTCGACGCTCTCCCCGGAGCGGGTCGCGATGAACGTGGAGGCCTACCTCCAGCGCTTCGACGCCCGGCGCAAGTGGGTCATCCGTCTCGCGCTGTCGGGAATCAACCTCTATCCGCTGCTGGTGCTCCGCCAGCCGTTCAACCTGATGGCCGCCGACGAGCGGCGCGTGTTCCTGGAGCGACGCTTTCGCGGCGACGTCGCCCGCCGGCGCATCGGCTCGTTGCGGCGCTGGCTGGTGCAGGGCATGATCCGCATCGCCCAGCAGATCGTCTACCTGGGCTACTACGGCGACCCCGCCACCTGGGAGGAGGTGGGCTACGTTCCGTTCTCCGGGCGCCCGGGCTTCGACCCGTCGCTGCGGAAGCGCCCGGGCGGCCTGGAGGTCGAGCGGGGCCCGCGGCTGCGCTCCGACGTGGTCGAGGCCGAGGTCGCGATCGTCGGCTCGGGGGCGGCGGCCGGCGTGATCGCCCACCGGCTGGTGGCCGACGGCCGGCGCGTGGTGATGGTCGAGCGTGGCCGCCACGAGGACCCGGCCGACTTCACCGAGGACGAGGCCGAGATGCTCGCGCGCCTTTACCGCGACGGCGCCGTGCAGCTCGCCCGCGACTTTCGCCTGCAGGTGCTCCAGGGGATGTGCGTGGGCGGCACGACGGTGATCAACAACGCCGTCTCGATTCCGACGCCTCCGGAGGTGCTGAGCGAGTGGAACGAGCGTTGCGGCGGTGCGTTCGAGGGCTTCGAGCGCGATATCGACGCCATCTCCGAGCTGCTCGAGATCAAGACCCAGCCCGAGGACGTCTTCTCCGCCGGGGTGGGGAAGTTCGTCGAGGGCGTCGAGCGGATGGAGCTGCGCGAGGGCGCCCGCATGTTCGAGCCGGTCGCCGCCAACATCCGCGACTGCCTGGGCTGCGGCTACTGCAACATCGGATGCGCCTACGGGCGCAAGCTCTCGATGCTCGACACGCTGCTGCCCCAGGCCCAGGCGATGGATGGCCCGGGGAGCCTGCGGATCGTCTCCGAGTGCGAGGCGGAGGGCATCGACACGGTCGGGGCGCGGGTCGACGGGATCTCCTGCCGCGCGAACGGCCGGCGGGTCCGCGTGCGCGCCGATCGCTACGTCGTCGCCGCCGGTGCGGTGAGCTCGAGCTATCTGCTGGGGAGAAGCGGCGTCGGCGGTTCGGCCGTGGGACAGGGCCTTGGGTTCAACGTCGGATCGCCGATCACGGCCGAGTTCGACGAACGGCTCGACACGTACGCCGGGCTTCAGATCACCCACGTCTACCGCCCTCGCGGGGCCCCCGAATACGTGATGGAGACCTGGTTCAACCCGGTCCTCTCCCAGGCGCTCGCCATGCCCGGATGGTTCGGCGACCACCGGCGGAACATGCTCCGTTACGCGCACATGGCCGCCACCGGAGTGATCGTCGGGACGGCGAGCACCGCCAGGGTCGAGAAGGCCCTCTTCGGCGGCGCCGACGTGGTCTACACGCCCGAGCAGACCGACCTCGAGCGGCTCCTCGCCGGACTCAAGCTGGCAGGGAGGATCTACCTGAAGGCGGGCGCGAAGCGGGTGATGCCGGCGACCTTCGAGTACCACTCGTTCACGAGCCCCGAGCAGCTTGATCGCCTCGACGAGATCGTCAAGGACTCCTCCGACATCCAGCTCGGGACCGGCCACCCGCAGGGCGGCAACGCCCTCGGCACCGACCCGGCCTCGTCGGTCGTCGATCCGCACACGTTTCGGGTCCACGGCACCGACAACCTCTACCTCTGCGACGCCTCCGCGTTCCCGACGACGATCGGCGTCAACCCTCAGCTCACGGTGATGGCGCTCGCGAACCGGGCGGCGCCGCTGATCTCGGCGGGGACGTAAGTGGCTGATTTGCCTTCGTGTGGCGCCCGGATAGTGCGCGCGCGAAAATCGACTGATGCCTTGAGGTGTCCATGGACTACCCAATCCTTCAGTCGTTGGCGCCCCGTCGCCAACCCCTCCCTCCCCCGCTATGCACGGCCGGCGGAGACCGACACGCCGGCGCCCTACTCCCCCCGCACCTGCCCCAGGATCGAGTCCAACTCGTCCTCCGCCAACAGCTTCGGGTGAGGGTCGTCGGAGTCGTCCAGCCAGCGGACGAGACGGATCTTGCCGCCGGCGATCTCGAGGGCGGTGCAGTCGCCGTCGGCGAAGGACGAGGCGCCGGAGTTGAAGTAGCACGGCGGCTGGACCGGCGTGGGAGGGGGGTCGCCCCGGCGGGCCTCGGCTCGGATGAGCTCCAGCTCCGCGCGAAGCTCGGCGATGGCATTTTCCTGGCCCAGGCGCCGGGCCTCCGCCAGATCCTCGGCGACGATCGACTCGGCACGGCGCCGGGGCACGGGCGGGCGGCTCGACGCGAAGACGGGCCGGTGGGTGTGGCCGGTGATCAGGATCGGCCGCGCCGGATGAGCGCGAGCCCAGGCGAACATCGCGGCATCGTGCTCGCGGCGGAGTTCGTAGTCGGCCGCCGGCGTGACCGAGCCGAAGCCCACGCGCCGTTGAAGCGGCCGCCAGATGTAGCGCAGGACCAGGCGCGAGAGCCAGGCGAAGCGCTCGCTCCCCAGCGTGCCCTGGTGGCCGTGGGCGAGGACGATCTCTCCGACGTGGGCCCCGGAGCGCAGCAGGCGCAGGCGAAGGGCCTCGCGCACCTCGAGCCCGGGGAAGGTGGGGTGGAGGTGCTCGGCGACCTGCCGCGGGTCGCGCCAGTGGTCGTCGTGGTTGCCGTAGAAGCGATGAAGGCGCCCGGCGGAGTGGAACTCTGCCTCCAGAGCCAGCGCCTCGGGGTAGGCGGCGAGGGCCTCCTCGGGAGTGCACTCCCAAAGCTCCTCCACGTCGCCCAGCGCGACGAGGCCGAAGCCTGACTCCAGGTAGTGCCCGAGCGCGGCGCAGTAGGCGCGCTCGCAGCGGCGAAAGTCGTCGGCCGCGTCGCGCCCCCCCCGGTGGTGGTCGGAGAAGATCACCAGCCGCGAGGTGTCCAGCTCGAGGTCGAGCACGCCGGCGCCCTCGTAGGCGCGGTCCAGGCCCTCCGCGATTGCCGCCGCCTTGTCCGCCACGCGCGTGATCCTCGCACGCCCGTGGCCGGATGGCAGTGCCGCGCGCCGGTGGGCCGGGCGCCCGCCTCACGCGCCCGCGGCCGGCCTGTCCGGCGGCGGGCGTCTTGGCCCTGCGATACGCTCGCCCCGTTCGAGGTTCCGACCGCGCCGCCACGGACGGTGCGCGTTCGGTTTGGGAGATCGATTGAGCGACGCACCGGAGCGGCCCGGCCCGAGCGCCCCAACCGAGGGTGCCGTCGAGGGCTCCCCCAAGGCCGACGAGGAGAAGCCGCGCCTGCGCGCGGTTGCCCCGCCGACGCCTGAGCAAGCGGCAGCGTCGGCCGCCGCGGGGGCCCGTGAGGCTTCCGAGGAGCTGCGCGACGCGATCTCCGGCGCCCGCCAGGAGGGCGTGGCCGAGCTCGCCTCGGAGGTCAGGCGCCTGCGGGCCGAGCTGCAGCTCTCCCGGGAGCGTGCCGAGGATGCCGAGACCAGGCTCCGAGACGCGGATGGCTCGCGCATCCAGGCGGAGATGCGGGCCCGCGCCGCCGAGGAGGTGTGCCGGCGCGCCGAAGGTACAGACAACCCTGAGGAGGCGCCGATTCTCAAGCGCGCCCCCGAGGCGCGCGACCAA
>JBPCKC010000013.1:0-74132 GCA_051004675.1 Solirubrobacterales bacterium | reverse complement strand
CCCCCCCCCCACACCCCTCCCCTTCTTCCCCTTTTCTCGGAGGGGGGGGAGCGAGAGTCCTCGGCCCTCCTCCTCCCCGCGCCCCCCCCCAAGGCCGGCCGGTCCGGCGGGGAGGGCGCCTCCTCGCTCGCGGGGCGGACGGTGGCGCTCTTTTTCGAGCGGCCCTCCACCCGGACCAGGGTGTCGTTTCAGGTCGGAGTCGCGGAGCTGGGAGGGCATCCCCTCCCGCTGCGGGCCGACGAGCTTCAGCTCGGCCGCGGGGAGTCGATCGGCGACACCGCCCGGGTGCTCTCGCGCTTTCTCCACGCGATCGTGATCCGCTCGGGCTCCGACGAGACGGTGGCCGAGCTGGCGGCCGGCGCGCAGGTCCCGGTGATCAACGGTCTCACGCCCCGGCATCACCCCTGCCAGGCACTGGCCGACCTGCAGACGCTGCGCGAGCGGTTCGGGCGGGTGGACGGGCTGAAGGTGGCCTATGTCGGGGACGGCAACAACGTGTCGCGCTCGCTGGCGATCCTGGGTGAGGCGGCGGGCGTCGAGGTCCGGGTGGCCACGCCGCCCGGCTACGAGCTCGAGCCGCGGCTGGCCGCGCTCGACACCAACGATCCCCGCGAGGCGGCCGACGGCGCCGATGCGATCTACACGGACGTCTGGGTCTCGATGGGCGACGAGGCGGGCGCCGAGAGGCGGCGTGCCGACCTCGCGCCATTCCAGATCAACGCGGAGCTGATCGCCGCGGCCGCGCCGCACGCGATCGTCATGCACTGCCTGCCTGCCCACCCGGGCGAGGAGATCACCGCGGAGGTGCTCTACGGCGAGCGCTCGGTGGTCTGGGACCAGGCCGAGAATCGCCTCCACGCTCAGAAGGCGCTGCTCGAGTTCCTCCTCGCCCAGGAATAGTCGAGCTGACTAGCGCCGCACGGCGCAAGCCAGGCAGGTGGACCCGCTCACGAAGGGAAATCCCGACCGGTCACGGAGCCGCCGCCAGCGCTTCCGGCAGAACCTGGTGGGCGGAGGCTCACCCTAGACTGCGGCTGCCGAGGCCCCGTGGTGTAACGGTTAGCACGTCAGGTTTTCAACCTGGAAGCGTGGGGTTCGACTCCCCCCGGGGCTACTGAGGAATGCAACCCGAACTAGACCTAGGCCCCCTGACCCTGCAGACCTTCGGGCTCTGCTTCGCTGCCGCGTTCATCGCCGCCGGCGCGGTCGTGTGGCGGCGACTGGTGGAGTGGGGGAAGCCGGGGGACTGGGCCTACGAGATGATCTTCGCGGGGCTGGTCGGAGGGATCGTCGGCTCGCGACTGGACTACATCGTCCAGAACTACGACCAGGTGTCCGACGACCTCATCGGGAACCTCTTCTCGGGCTCCGGGCTTGTCTGGTACGGCGGCTTCATCGGGGGCGCGATCGGCGTAGTGCTCTGGGCGCGCTACCGGGGAATGCTGAACATCTCGCTGCTCGACCTCGCGGCGGTGCCGCTGGCGCTGGGCTACGCAATCGGGCGAGTCGGCTGTCAGCTCTCCGGCGACGGCGACTACGGCGAGCCCTGGAACGGCCCGTGGGCCATGGCCTACCCGGAGGGAACGGTCGCGACCGACGTGCCCGTGCACCCGACGCCGATCTACGAGACGCTGGCGATGGGGCTTATCGCCTACGCGCTCTGGCGCCTGCGCGACCGCTACCGGCCCGGCATCCTCTTCGCCCTCTACCTCGTGCTGGCTGGGGCCGAGCGTTTCCTGGTGGAGTTCATCCGCCGCAACGAGGACGTCGTCGCGGGGCTCACGCAGGCCCAGGCCATCAGCGTCGTGATGATGGCGGCCGGCGCGATCTGGATCGGGCGCATCGCCCGTCGGGGCCAGCTTCACCGCGAGGCCGGCGAGGCCGAGCCCGCCGCTCAGACGTGAGCGATACGCGAGATCGCGAAGACGAAGGCGAAGCCCAGCACGGTCAGCGCCACCCGCGCCCAGGAGCCGTGCTCGTGGTGAGCCTCGGGCAGTAGGTCGGTGCCGCCGAGGTAGAGGAAGAACCCCGCGTAGAGGGCCAGGATGTGTCCGAGCGCCACGTCGGAGATGGTGATCAGGCTGCCGAGAACCGCCCCGAGGACGGGGGCCACCGCATCGATACGAAGCCACCGCACCGCCTGCTTGCGATCGCCCGACTGACTGAGCACGAACGAGACCGTGTTGAGCCCGTCGGCGAAGTCGTGCGCGACCACGGCCAGGAACACCAGCAGCCCCGTCTCCGTGTTGACCCCGAAGGCAAGCCCGATCCCGAGGCCGTCGATGAAGGAGTGCGCCGAGAGGCCAAGCGCTCCGGCCACGCCGACCTGGTGGTGGGAGCGCGCCTGCTCGGGGTCGTCACGATGGTGGAGGACCAGGACCCGCTCGAGCAGGAAGAAGCCGAGGAAGCCGGCGCCGATGAGCAGCGCCGCGTCGCGCGAATCGCCCATCAGCTCGACCGACTCGGGCATGATGTCGAAGATCGCGACCGCGACCACGATGCCGCCGCTGAGCGCCAGCACCGTCGGGAGCGTGTGGGCGAAGCGAAGGCCCAGATACCCACCCGCGAGGGTGCCCGCCATGACGACGGCGCCGAGGGGGATTGCGATCCATTCCATGCCGGGGATTAGACAGAAGCTGTCAAGGACACCGCGCTAGACGCCTCGCAGCATCCCGCCGTCCAGCGGGATCACCGCGCCCGTGAGGAACGCCGCTCGCTCGGAGCTGAGGAACGCGACGAGGTCTCCGAACTCCTCGGGCTGGCCGAGGCGCCCCGCGGGCACGCCCTCCGCGGCTCCGCGCTCCATCTCCTCCCACGAGGCCCAGTTCGAGGCGAGCCGGTCGGTCGCGAAGCGCCCGGTGGCGACGGTGTTGACCGTGATGTCGTCGCCGGCGACCTCGCTCGCGAGCGTCTTCAGGAATCCCACCGCGGCCATGCGGTGGGTATTGGAGAGCGCGAGGTAGGGGATCGGCTCGCGGACCGAGCTCGACGCGACGTTCGTGATCCGTCCCCAGCCCCGCTCGCGCATGCCCGGCAGCACCGCTCCCACGACCGCGCGGGGGGAGAGCACGAGCTCGCGGTACGCGCGCTCCCACTCCTCCTGGGGGTTGTCGAGCGCGCCGCCCAGCGGGGGACCCCCGGTGTTGAGGACGAGGATCTCCACGGGTCCGAGCCGCTCGGCGACCTCGGCGGGCAGAGCGGCCATCCGCTCGAGGTCGAGCGAGTCGGCCTCGAAACCCGTCGCGTCGCCCTCTACCTCCGCCGCGGCGCCGTCGATTCGCTCCTGGGAGCGGCTCGTCATCGCGACGCGAGCGCCCTCGCGCGCGAGCGCGGCGGCGATGCCCCGCCCGATGCCCTTGCTCGCGCCGAGGACCAGCGCGACCCTTCCGTCGATGCCCAGATCCACGCGCCCAACCTATAGGTTGCCTTGGGCCATGGCCGAGGGGACGCAGGAGCCGCCGCGCGGCGGCGAGATCCACCGCCGGCTCATCGAGGCGATGAGCGACATCAGCGGCGTCCACGCCGGCCGCCGGACGGTTCATGCGAAGGGGGTCTGGGCCGAGGGCATGTTCACCGGCTCCCCAGAGGCCGCCGCCATCTGCCGCGCCCCCCAGCTCGCCGGCGATCTCGTGCCCGCCCTCGTCCGCTTCTCCAAGGCCAGCGGAAAGCCCGACACCCACGACGCGAATCGTGACGGCGGGGGGATGGCGGTGAAGCTGCGCACCGGCGGATCGGAATGGGACATCGTCGCGACGGGACCGCCCGTCTTCGTCGCCCGCACCGTCGAGGACTTCCTGGAGCTGCTGCGCCTGCGTAAGCCCGACCCGCAGACCGGCCGGCCCGACATGGAGGCCCTCGGCGAGTACCTGGGGCGCCACCCCGAGGCCCAGCTCGCGATCCAGTCCACGCTCGGCGCCGAGCCCGCCGCGAGCCTGGTCGCCGTCCCCTACTTCAGCCCGCACGCCTTCGCGCTCCTGCACGCCGGCGGCACGCGTACCTGGGTGCGCTGGAGCTGGCAACCCGCCGCGGGCGAGGAGCGCGTCTCCGACGACGAGGCGCGCGAGCGTGGGCGCGACTACCTGCGCGACGAGCTCGCTGAGCGACTGGCCGCGGGGCCGGCCACGATGGAGCTTCGCTTCCAGGTCGCTGGCGCCGACGACTCGCTGACCGATCCCACCGAGCTCTGGCCCGCCGAACGCGATTCGTTCGTGGCCGCGCGCCTGGAGATCTCCGGGCTCGTGGAGGATCCCGAGGGCGACGGGCACATCGAGGTGTTCGACCCCACTCGCCTGCCGGACGGCATCGAGCCCTCGGATGACCCGATCCTCCACGCCCGCCCGCGCGCGTACTCCGTCTCGGCCTACCGCCGCCTCGGCGAGGAGTAGCCTGAGGTAGCAACCGGCGCCCTACCCGGTTCGAACCTGTAGGGTGTCGCACGACCTATGGGGGGCAGCGGAGAAACTCGTGCGCTGAGACGCTCGATGGGCGCCTCTTTCGCCGCGCTGGTTCTCGCTGGCCTGGCGCTGGCAGGCTCCGCCCACGCCGCGTTCCCAGGGTCCAACGGCAGGATCGCCTTCGGGAGCACGGCGTCGGGGCCCGGAGATCCGAGCTCCGGTGACAGCGAGATCTGGACAGCGAATCCCCAGGTTTTCGACCACGACTTGCGGACGCTCACCAGGAACGCACGCCAGGACTCCGCCCCGGCGTACTCGCCGAACGGGAAGCGCATCGCCTGGGACCGGGCCCAGGCGATCTGGGTGATGAACGCCGACGGATCCTCCAAGAAGCGCCTGACGCCGACCGGAACGAACAACATCTTCGAACAGCCCACCTGGTCGCCGGACGGGAAGCGAATCGCCTACATCCGGAACGATGCGATCTGGACGATGAACGCCGACGGCACCCAGCACAAGCTTCTCAAGGATGTCAGCAACACGCTCGCGAGGCCCACCTGGTCGCCCAACGGCAACCGGATCGCCTACTCGGAGGGGGTTGCGCCCAATGACCATGACATCGTCAGCGTCCGCAGCGGCAATGGTGGCGACCGACAGGGCCTCGCCACCGGCCTCGCTGACGAGCTTTACCCCGACTACTCGCCAGTCGGCTCCAAGATCCTCTACCAGGCGAACGGTGACATCTGGATGATGGATGCCGGCGGTGGCGACCAGGAGCTCGTTCAGTCCCTCTGCAACGAGAACCTCGATCCGGCGTGGTCGCCCAGCGGCACCAGCCTTGCGTGGGTCTGCGTTACCCCGAACGTCGTGGATGTTTACGAGGCGAAGCTTTCGAACCTCGGCAACCCCCAGGCGGTGTCCACCACCGGCACCGGTCCGGGTGCCCCGATCGACGGCGAGCCGAGCTGGCAGCCCCGCTAGAAAGAGTCTCCGAGGGAAGGGCAGCAGACATGCGGTGGAACGGCGCCGGTACCATCGCCGAACCTAGACGGCGCGCAGGCGCAGTCGCTTAGCGGGGAAGCAGGGAGTGCCCAGATGAGACGAGTGGTTCTGTTCGTGGTCGCAATTACGATGGTGTGCGTCCCCTCAGCGTCGGCGGCCGGCAAAGCGAACACACAGGTGACGCTGGACAACATCGAAAGCTTCCCCTCCGGAGGCGTACACACGATCTGGTCGGGCGACATCTTTTCCCCTGAGAGGAAGTGCAAGAACGAGCGACGCGTGATCGTGTATCGCGTTCTTGAGGGGGCGGACGATAAGCGCGGATCGACGCTTTCGTACAAGGGCAGCGACCAGCCCGGCTACTACTGGCTTTACCAGGAGGACGGCACCCCGCCCTCGGGCGACTACTACGCGAAGGTCCGCGCGACCGATGACTGCCAGGGGGATCGCTCGCCGTTGTACACCTTCACGTCCTAGCCGTCCGGCCGGCGCTCGCGCCTGCGCGGCACGAACTTCGTCGGCATCTCCGCCACCCCGCGACGCGACCGCCGCACCACCAAAGAGAGTCAGCAGCGACCAGCTGATTTTGACGGCGGGATAAACTCGATCTCGGCGGGCGGTTAGCTCAGCTGGGAGAGCGCCTGCCTTACAAGCCTTGCGGGATTGGGCGGCTTCGGTCGCCCTTTCCCTTTGGTCAAGCGGGATCGCGCCAAAGGTAGGGGCCCCTGGGGTTCCCACGTATTCGGATAGATAGTGCTTGATCCGGTGGCTTTCGGGCAGAAAACGTCGCTTCTGCCCAAACCCCCCCACCCCCTTAGGCGTGCCCGATGGGGACCCCGCGCCTATGAGTTCCCTGCCGCAGACACGTAGCTGCCGGACGGGGCTAAGAATGCTCGCTTCGCATGGAATGCGGGATAACCAGCGGGGCTTGAACCTTGGGGCTTCGGCGCCTTATCCTCGTTGTGTTCACGCGGCGCAGGGGCACGGGGTTCCAGCCGCATAAGGAGAGGGGTCCCATGCTCGCGAGGTTTCGTGCCGGTCTGTCTTTTGCCAATGTCGTCTCGCTGGTCGCGCTGTTCGTAGCGCTCGGAGGCTCGGCCTACGCGGTGACGCAACTCGACCGCAACAGCGTTCGCTCCAAGCACATCGTCAACGGCCAGGTGAAACTCAACGACACAGCGTCAGCGCTGCGGCTGCGTTGTCCGGCGGGAACGCGCTACCTCGAGGGCGCGTGCTTGGGGAGGTCGGTCCGGCCGGCGGCGAATTACGTCGGCGCCCGGACCGACTGCTACGACGACAACCTCCGGCTGCCCTCCGCGAACGAGCTCAGGCTGCTACGGCACGAGCCAGGAGTCACCCTCGCGGACGGGGGCGAGTGGTCCTCCGACAAGGTTCCCGGTGGTGCGGTTGCGACGGTCGTTGGTGAAATGAATACCGGCGGCGAGGTCGATGATTCGACTAGCGACACGAACTCCTACCGCTGCGTTCACCGGGCGCGCGGCGGCTGATCGAGAACTGATGCTCGGAGCGCGGGGATCACGACCGCTCAGTAATAGAAGCCGAAACGCGACCGTCACCTAACGCGGTTTGCGCCATGGACAAACGGCAGGCGTCTCGTTCAGCTCGGTCGTCGCTCCCGCAAGTCGCGCAGAGCAGGAGCCGTGGCCATACTGCCCTGGTGGTCACTTCAGATGGGGCGCAATGGTCCCAGCTCGACGCCGGCTGACCATGCTGTCGACAATCCGACAACGATGTCCCTGGGGAATCGGCTCCTCCGATGCGACAACGTCGCTTCCCTCCCGTCGTGGAAAGGTGCGGCTCTTGGGGCCGGGAAAGGCCAGCGGGTGCTCATGGACGATGCGTGGGGGCCTCCCGAGCAGTGATAGCGTCGCGCGGGTGAAGCCGCCCCCGTCCTCATCGCCGTTGTGGAGGCTTTTCAACGCGGCGGTCGCGGTCGACGTCCGGCTCTACCGCCTGACCGGCGGCCGCGTGAGCATCGTCGACCAGGGCAAGCCGACGCTGCTCCTGCACCACGTCGGCGCGAAGAGCGGCGCGCATCGCGTCACCCGGGTGCTCGACCTCGCTGACGGCGACCGTCACGTGATCGTCGCGTCCAAGGGCGGGACCGACCGCCACCCGGCGTGGTTCCACAACCTCATGGCCAACCCGGACACCGAGATCGAGGTCGGGCGCGAGCGCAAGCTCGTGCACGCGCGCGTGCTCGATGCCGGCGAGCGCGACGAGTTGTGGCCGCGCCTGGACGCCATCCAGCCCGCCTTCGCGGACTACCGGCGCTGGGCCGCGGACGTGGGGCGCGAGATCCAGATGGTCGCGCTCGAGCCCCGCGTCGCGGCCACCGCATCTGTCCGTCGCGGGCGCTGAAAAGATCCGGAAAGGGCCACGGACGTTAAGGACGGGCGGACTCGGCCGGGAAATCACCCGGGGCGAACTGCTCGCCGCCGACCTCTACGTCCGGCCCGCTGCCGCCGTGGGTCTGGCGCACCGCCACGTTCGCCAAGAGGAGCGCTTCGACGTCCGTTCGGGCACCGCCGGATTTGAGCTGGCGGGAGAGGTGCGCATGGTCAGCCGAGGTGAAGAAGTGACGGTCCCGATCGGCGTTGACCACCGCTGGTGGAACGCCGGCCAGGACGAGCTCCAGGTGCGCATGGAACTTCGTCCTGCGCTCGACACCGAGACGTTCTTTGAGACCTTCTTCGGCCTGGCCCGCGACGGCAAGACGAACGCCAAAGCCAAGGGCGTGCCGGGGCCCCTGCAGACGGCTGTGCTGTTTCGCGATCTTGGCGATTCGTGCCCCCAACCCCTCAAGCCGCCGCCAGGAGTGCAGCGCGGCGTCTTCACAATGCTCGCCCCGATCGGCAGGCTCGTCGGGCGGCAGGCTGTCTACCCGAAGTACAGCCCTCGGCATCAGAGTCTGGCTCGCTAGCCGCGCGTCACACGACGCTCCCGGCACTACTGCTTCCGCGTGAAAGCATAAGTACCGCTTTGAGACGAAAAGCGGCTAAGCCGTCTGGCAGGGGAGCAACGCTTTGACGCCCGCGAGATACTGCGCTGACAATGCCCCAGGAGAACCTGGAATTTCACCGCCGCGCCGTAGACGCCTTCAATAAGCGCGATGTAGAAGGGCTCGTCGCCCTGTGCGACCCGCAGATCGAGCTTCACTCGGCCGTCACGACGACGCTCTATCAGGGGCATGCGGGGGTGCGGAGGTGGAATCGGGATCTTGAGGAGGCGTTTGGAGAGGAGATTTGGATCGAGCCCGAGGCGTACTTCGACCTTGGCGAGCACACGATCACGTTCCACCTGCTCCACGGACGCGGACGCCACAGCGGAGCGGACATCGCGGAGCGGTTCGCCCATGTACACCGGTGGTGCAACGGCCTCACCGTGTGGTTCAAGGCGTACGCCCATCAAGATGATGCGCTCAGCGACCTCGGCACCTCGAAAGATGCTGTCGAGCGGATTGACCCGTAGCGGCCCGGAGGGTCGGAGCAGCACAGAAGTAGCGCTTAGGACTGCCATGAAGAAGTGCCTCCTCGGTGACACGATCGTCGTGTCAACCGAAAACCGAGCACCAAGGAGGCCGCTCACATGTTGCACGCTGGACTCGATCTAAGTCGCAAGAGACTCGACGTTTGCCTACTCAGTGACCAGGGAGAGCTGGTCGAGCAGACCCAAAGCCCACCTGACCTCGACGGCTTGCGGGCACTCGTAACTCGCCTCGCTCGCCATGACGAGCCGATCCGAGGTGCGGTCGAGTCGATGACTGGGGCCCGCTTCGTCCACGACACGCTCGAAGACCTCGGCTGGGACGTCTTGATCGCCGACGCCGAGAAGGTGAAGCCGTTCGGCTCGGTCGCTTGCAAGACAGACAAGGTCGACTCCCAGGTCCTCGCCCGGTTGAGCCAGCTTTCCCTGATCCCCGAGATCTGGCTCCCCGACCCGAGGGTCCGAGAAGAGCGAGAGCTGACCCGCTACCGGATGCACCTGGTCAAGCACCGCTCGACCTTGAAGCACCGGATCCACGCGACGCTGATGACCTTCGGGCGCCCCTGCCCGGTTACCGACCTGTTCGGGGTTGAGGGGCGCCGGCTCCTCGATCGCCTCGAGGTTCCGGAGCCCTGGCGCTCGAACGTCTCCGCCTCGCTTGAGCTGATGGATGAGCTCGACCGAAAGATCGCCGATTGCAACGCCCGCCTCGAGGCCGGCCACGCAGACCACCCCTACGTCCCGCTCCTTCGAACAGTGCCGGGGATCGGCAAGGTGCTCGCGTTCACGATCGCCTCAGAGATCGGCGAGATCTCGCGCTTTGCATCCGCCTCGAAGCTGGTCGGCTACGCCGGGCTCGCTCCCCGGATCAACCAGTCGGGAGAGCGCTCGGCGACCGGATCACTTTCGAAGGCCGGCTCGCGGACGCTGCGCTGGGCGGCGGTCGAGGCCGCCAACCAGGCCTGGCGAGCGTCGAACCCGTTCCACGAGCACTACCTGCGGATCGCCGCTCGCCACGGCAAGAACCCCGCGAAGTCGGCGGTCGCGCGAAAGCCCCTGATCACGTCCTGGCACATGCTCTCGCGTGGCCAGGTCTTCCAGCCCGCCCGACGAACAACTGCCCCGGCAAGCTCCTCAGCTAGTCCAGGGTCAGAACGAGATACTGTGCGGGCGATGTCGGAGGAGAACTTGGAGATTGTGCGTCGGGGGGTCGAGGCCCTGAACCGGATCGACGTTGACGCGTTCCTTGTCGTCGCCGACCCGACTGTCAAGTTTGAGTCCTATCTCGCCGGAGGGACCGAGTACGGCGGCCACGACGGACTCAGGGAGTATTTCCAGAACCTGGATGACGCGTGGGAGGACTTCGAAGTTAAGATCGACGAGTACCGCGACGCGGGGGATGTGGTCGCTGCCCTGGGCCATCTGCGAGCGAAGGGACGTGCAAGCGGTGTCGAAGTAGCACGGCCTTTGGGGTGGGTCGTGACCCTCTCGCAAGGACTGGCCACTCGGGTGCAGATATTCCTCGACCACGCCGAAGCCCTCGAAGCCGCCGGGCTGTCGGAGTAGACGCGCGCGCGTTCTGACCAATAGGTAGTTCCTACTCACGCTTTCTGGCCGCTTAGACGGCCCGGCATGGAATTGAGACGCCCGGGCAGCTCCCACGAACGATCTGCGCCCAGAGCGCCGAAAGAGAAATGAGCTCGACCTCAATGACGAGTGGGAGGCGAAGGTCGAGGGAGGTGGCCGCGACCCTGGCTTGACAATGAGACTTCAATCAAAGAGAAAGCGCAATAGCGCGAGATACTGTGCGGGCGATGTCGGAGGAGAACGTGGAAGTGATGAGGCGCTGGGCCGACGCCTACAACGGTCGGGACATCGAGGGGTTGCTCGAACTCTCTGATTCGGACATCGAGTTTCGCTCGGTCTTCGCCGGGATCGAGTCGGGTGGCGCCTTTCGCGGGACTACAGGCGTCTACGAGTACTTCAAGGCGATCGACGATGCCTACGAGTCGTTCCAAGTCCTGCCCGATGAGTACCTCGACGCCGGAGCCGGGGTTGTACTTCCGTCCCAGGCCGTATGGACCGGTAGGGGAAGCGGGGCTAGTGGCGCGACTCCGGTCGCCGTCGTCGCCTGGCTGCGAAAGGCGAAGGTAATGCGAGTGGAGGTGTTCCCCACCCGCGGCGAGGCCCTCGAAGCCGCGGGGCTGTCGGAGTAGCGCTTTTGGACGAGAAGCGCTAAAGCGCGGGAACGCAGCTCACTCTGGCGACGAACGTGAAAGATTCGTCGTCGTAGTTGTCGACCCAGACCTGCCAGCCATCGTCCGCCGGGCCGAACCCGAACGGGCGGGTGGCAGCGGTTGCTCTGTCGCTGGCTCCGCTGACGTTAAAGCCGCCGCCAACGACATGTGGGGCTTCCACGGGGCAGAAGACGTTCTGGGCAACTTGGGTTCCGGGGGCCACCGTTCCTGAAACCGCGAACCGGTATTGAACTTCGAGATTGGCGCAGGCGCCGATGATTTTGCCCTCCTGGGGCTGCTGGCTTTTATTCCGCACGCCTCCCTCCCAGTACTCGGTCCCCATGAAATTGACCGGTCTGCTTGTTACCTCCACGGCGCTCGGATGCCCCGTGGTGCCGCCACCCAACGGGTGGAGCGAGCTCAGCCCGCATACAGGGCCAGCTTCGGTCTGAAAGCCTGGATCCACGCTGTAGGGCTCTTGCACGTACTCGGGCACGAGCCTCGAGCAGATCGCGTAGACGCTGGCATCCCAGGTCGTGCCAAAACCGCGCAGCTGCGCCTTCCAGCCGTCGTCGGGCTTTCGGCGACGGTCGTCGCTGTCATAGGGAAAGGAGTGAGCGCCGATCACGTCTCCAAAGCCGCCGTTGTTGTAGTGACCGCCCCCGGTCACATGCGTTCCGTCGGGGCAAGGGGCCTTAAACGTTCTCGCCTTTCCGGGGGCGAGCTCATAACTCTTGGTCACGTACCTGAAGCCACCCGAGCGAACCACGGAGGCGGAGGCAGTCGGGACGCCAAGAAGGGCTATGAGCAGCACGGCTAGAAGAAGCTGGCGGGCCGGACGCACTCGAGCAGGTTAGCCCGCGCTGGTCAGGCAGTCAAGCGGTGGCGCAAGCCGCTCTAGGTCCAGATCGCGGAGCTCCTCGACGGTCCTAAAGGACCGCTTAGGACTGCCATGAAGAAGTGCCTCCTCGGTGACACGATCGTCGTGTTCACCGAAAACCGAGCACCAAGGAGGCCGCTCACATGTTGCACGCTGGACTCGATCTAAGTCGAAAGAAGCTGGACGTCTGCCTGATCTCCGATGCCGGCGATCACGTCGACCAGCTCGTCTCGCCACCTGACCGAGACGCCCTGAGAACGCTCGCCCGGCGCATCGAGGAGACCCACTGCCAGCCGGTCTCGGCCGTGATCGAGTCGATGACCGGGGCCCGCTTCGTCCACGACACGCTCGAGGCAGAGGGCTGGGACGTTGAGATCGCAGACGCCGCCAAGGTCAAGGGTCTCGCGCCGCTTGCCTGCAAGACCGACAAGATCGACTCCCAGGTCCTGGCGATGCTCTCTCACCGCGACCTGGTGCCGGCGATCTGGCTACCCGACCCGAGGGTTCGCGAAGAGCGAGAGCTCGCCCGCTTTCGCCTGCACCTGGTCAAGCACAAGTCAGCGCTCAAGAACCGGATCCACTCGGCGCTGATCTCGTTCGGAAAACCCTGCCCGGTCACCGACCTCTTCGGGGTCGAGGGCAGAAAGCTCTTGGAGCGGCTCGAGATCCCCGAGCCCTGGCGCTCCAACATCACCGCCTCGGTCGCCCTGATCGATGACCTCGAGCGCCAGATCTCTGAGACGAACGCGCGACTCAAGCAGGGCCACGCCGACCACCCCTACATCCCGCTGCTGCGAAGCGCCCCGGGGATCGGCTGGGTCCTGGCATTCACGATCGCCTCTGAGATCGGCGAGATCGAGCGCTTCGCCTCACCCGCGAAGCTCGCCGGCTACACCGGCCTTTGCCCCCGGGTCAACCAATCAGGCGACAAGGACCGCCGCGGCCCGATCACAAAGCACGGCCCGACCTACCTGCGCTGGGCGCTGCTCGAGGCGACGATGCACGCGCTCAAGCATCCCGCGTATTCCGAGCGCTATCAGCGCACGAAGAGGCGCCTGGGAAAGCAGCGCGGGGCCAAGGTCGCCCAGATCGACATCGCCCGTCGCCTCGCCCACGCGATCTGGCACATGCTTTCTCGACAAGAGGAGTTCGCTCCCCGAGGCGCCGCTTTTCGTCTGGCGGCCTGACCGCCCTTTCGGACTTGCGCCCGCGAGCGAAGCATCCCATTTCGCCTGATCCTCTCGATGAAGAGGCCATAGAGACATGAGCACCGCTCCACACCCGAAAACCTCGAGAGGAACCTGACAACGAATCACCGACCGTTACTTGACACGAAGCGCTGCTTCATAGAGACGAAAAAGCGGCTAAGTCGCTTCGGGACGGCGGATTCAAACAACCGCCGCACCACCAAAGAGAGTCAGCGACCAGCTGATTTTGACGGCGGGATAAACTCGATCTCGGCGGGCGGTTAGCTCAGCTGGGAGAGCGCCTGCCTTACAAGCAGGAGGTCGCCGGTTCGAGCCCGGCACCGCCCATCCTCGAAAGGTGGAAGCCGGCCGTCAGCCCCAGGCGACCATCGACTGGGGATCGTCCGGGTCGACCTTGACCGTGATCTCCTCGCCGACCTTCTGCTGGAACCCGTCGACGGAGGCCTGGATGAGGTCCTGGGTGAACGTGCAGCTGTAGGGCTCGCCCCCCACCGGCTGGACCTCCACCACGAGGGTGTGCTCCATCCCGCCGCCCAGCGACGTCTTCCCGGTGGGCGTGAGGGCCGTGAGGATCGCCTTCTGCTCGACCCCCGAGTTCGCGAGCTTGTTCATCCTCCCCGCCTTGGCGGCGGTCTCCGGCGACATGCCGGCGCTCATCGCCTGGCCTCCGGCCTTGGCCGCGTCGGCCGCCTGTGAGGCCGCGTCCTTCATCTTGTCCATGAAACCCATTGGCGGTCTCCTTTCAGCCGGGGCGACCCCGACGTTGCCTTCGCGCGACTCTACTCCCCGCCGCTTCCTTCGAGCAGCAGCCGCGCGACGCCGTCCGGGTCGTCCCAGGTGGGCGTGTGGCCCCAGCCCGGAACGGTGAAAAAGCGGGTGCCCGGCGGCATGCGTGTGCGGCTGGGCCGGCCGAGCAGCCGATCCTCCTCTCCCCAGACGAGGGTGACCGGGACGTCGATCAGCCCGTCGTGCTCGAACGGGGCCGCCCGCATGGCCTCGTTGGCCTCCCTGTAGCCCGCGGCGCCCAGGTAGTTCATGACGACGGTCCGCGCCTCGCCCGCGGGGACGGCCTCGGGGCGCGCCATCGTCGTCCGCAGAACCCGGGTCCTCCCGGCCTCGCTGGCCATGAGGACCGACACGAGCGGCCGCAGCCGCCGCCCGAGCCCGTGGCTGTCGTAGCGCCGCGGCCCGAGCGCGTTGCGCCACAGCCCGGCGGGTGAGATGCCGGTCACCGAGGCCGCCTTGCCGCGCTTCGCCATCTCGAGGGCGACCCACGCGCCGAGTGAGTTCCCCCCGATGTGCGGCCGCCCGATCCCGAGCTCCTCACAGAGCGCGATCACGGGCGTCGCGATGGCGCCGGCCGTCGCGGGCCCCTCGGCCTGGAGTCGCGGCGAGCGGCCGAAGCCGGGCATGTCGGGGACGACCAGGTCGCGGTACTCGCGCAGGCGTTCGACCACCGGTTGCCAGAGCCCCCCGTAGCCGCCGAGACCGTGGAGGAGGAGCAGGGGCGGCCCGTCTCCCGAGCGCTCGTAGTGAAGGTCCATCGCCGCGGAAGCGAAACAGGTCCGCCGCTCGCCTGTTGGGAGGGGCCGAGGAGCATGGGTCCACGTCGCGAAGAAAATCCCACACGGAGCGGTGACCGGGCGTAGACTCACAGCCGGATCCCCGCGTCCACGGATGGGACGAGAAGCCCGACCGTTCTCGCGGGAGACGGAATTGAGCGGATTACAAGACAAAGAGCGCGGGGCCATGGCCGGTCGATCGGACCGGGACGGCGAGCGCGCGGGCGCGGCGGGCGCCGGGTTCCACAACTCCACGCTCGTCGTGCTGGCGGTCTCCTGATGGGTGGGAACCGAGGGCCCGAGGGAGCGCACCCACCCACCCGCGGTAGCTGGGCTACCCAGCAGCTCGCCGAGTTCGCCCGGGTCATCTCCGCCCGGGACGACGAGTCGGTCGCGGTCAGCCGCGGGATCGAGCATGTGGCGGAGGTGCTGGACGCCGAGGTGGCGGCTCTGCTGCGCGCCGGCGATCCGGTGGCGACGGTCGGCTTCGGGCCCGCCGGGCCCAGGGCGGGCGAGCTCACGGCGGTAGCGGACGGCAACGCCAAGTCGCTTAGCGTCGAGGGCGTCGGCGTCTGCCACGCCAGCTCGGTCGCGATCGAGGAGGAGCCGCTCCAGCTCGTCGTCGCCCGCGCCCGCGAGCCCTTCGACCCCATCGAGACCGAGCTTCTGCGCAGCATGGCCCGCGTGCTGTGGCTGGGCCTTCGCAGCGTCGGGCTGCTCGGCGGGGAGCACAGCGCGAGGATCCAGTCAGAGCGCCACGCCGAGGAGAACGAGCAGCTGCTCGGAGCCCTGCGCCAGCGCCAGGCGCTGCTGGAGAGCCTCTCTCGCCTTCAGCACGCCATCGTCGATCGCCAGCCCTCGCAGGAGATCCTCGCCTCGGTGGTGGAAGGGCTTCAAGAGATCGTCGGAGCCGAGGTGGTGGGCATTCGCCTGGTTGATCGCGACGATCACGACCACACGGTGCTGGTGGCGTCGATCGGGGCCGATGAGGACGTCCTGGGCGTCCGCCGCCGCGCCAAGGCGAGCGAGGGGCTGGGAGGCCGGGCCATGCGGGAGCGCGGCCTGGTGGTCGCCGACGCGCTGGGTGGTGCCGAGGACGACCGGCTCGCGCCGGACTTCGCCGCGAGCGGCGTGATCAGCGCGATCGCGGCGCCGCTGAGGGAACGAGGTGAGATCGTGGGGAGCATCGCCGTGGGCTCGCGCGACAGCCGCCGGGAGTTTGACGCGCGCGAGCAACAGGTCGTCCTGGCCTTCGCCGAGCACGCCAGCCTCGCCCTCGGGCATGCGCGGTCGGTGGCTGACGCCCTGCGCGAGTCGTTCCGCGACCTCCTGACGGGCCTGCCGAACCGCGCTCTCTTCATGGACCGCCTGGACGTCGCGCTCGCACGCGCCGACCGCACGTCGGCTCCGGTCAGCGTCCTCTTCTGCGACCTCGACGGGTTCAAGACGGTCAACGACAGCCTCGGGATGCAGGCCGGCGACCGGCTGTTGATCCTCGTCGCCAAGCGCCTGCGCGGCTGCCTGCGGCCATCCGACACCCTGGCGCGGCTGGGGGGCGACGAGTTCTCGGTCCTGCTCGAGGAGCTGCGCGAGCCGGAGGATGCGGCGCGCGCAGCGCAGCGGATCCTGGACGCGCTCGCGGCCCCGTTCAAGGTCGCTGGACGGGAGATCTCCGTCAGGGCGTCGATTGGGATCGCGACCGGCACCGACGACCCGGACACCCTGCTGCGCGACGCCGACCTCGCCATGTACCGCGCGAAGTCACAGGGGAAGGGCCGCTACGCCGCCTTCGAGCCCCAGATGCACAAGGCCGTGGTCGAGCGACTCGAGCTGGAGCTGGACCTGAACCACGCTGTCGACCGTGGCGAGCTCTTCCTCGTCTACCAACCGATCTTCAACCTCCGCACCGGGGGGTTCGCCGGGCTGGAGGCGCTGCTTCGCTGGCGCCACCCGGTGCGCGGCTTGGTGCCGCCGTCGCGGTTCGTGCCCCTCGCCGAGGAGAGCGGCCAGATCCTCGCGCTGGGCCGGTGGGTGCTGCGCACCGCCTGTCAGCAGGCCGCCCTCTGGCGCGCGCGCTATCCGGCCGTGGAGGGACTTCAGGTGGGGGTGAACATCTCCGCGGCGCAGCTTCGCGAGGGCGGCCTGATCAGGGAGGTCCAGGAGGCGCTGGCGGCGGCTCAGCTGGATTCGGACGGCCTGACGCTCGAGATCACCGAGTCGTCCCTGATGGAGGACACCGAAGCGTGCGCCCGCCGGCTCGGCCAGCTCAAGGAGCTGGGGATTGAGCTGGCGCTCGACGACTTCGGGACGGGCTACTCCTCGCTCACCTATTTGCGCCGCTTCCCCCTCGACAACCTCAAGATCGACCGCAGCTTCATCGCGGAGATCGCGGGGCCCGGCACGGAGCCGGCGCTTCTGCGGGCGATCATCGACCTCACCGAGGCATTCGACCTCACGGCCGTCGCCGAGGGGATCGAGCGGCCCGATCAGCTGAAGCGGCTCGTCGAGCTGGGCTGCGAGCTGGGGCAGGGCAACGGGCTCTCGCCACCCCTGCCCGCCTCCGAGGCGGACGCCTTCCTCCTGAACGTGGGACTGCTGGGGAGCCCGCTGGAGGCGGCGGTCGCCGATCAGCGGGACAAGGCGCCCGGTACCGGCAGCCCGCTTCCGTAGCCTCCGCGCCCGAATGAGGCTCTCGCGCCATGCGCCGGCGGCGATCGCCCTCGCCGCCCTCGCGCTCCTCCCCGCGCCGGCGCCCGCCGGGGCGAAGGAGATCTCGGCCTGCGCCGCGGCCACGTACCGCCCGGCCGAACAGCCGCCGTTCGGGGGCCTGGAGGTTTTGCCGCTCGAGTCCGTCCGCGGGGAGTCCCCGCCGGGTCACCGTCCCAGGGCGGACGTGGTCTCGATCGCCCTGCGCGCTGAGGTCGTGCGCGCCGAGGAGGAAGAGCACCCACCGGGCCTCGTGATCCACACCTACACCCGCGGTGAGTGTCTCTGGCAGGTGAGCTTCTCGGCGGGCGGCGAGGAGGTCGCCCGGGTGACGATCGACGACCGCTCCGGCACGGTGCTGGAGGCGTGGCGCGACCACCAGCTCGGCGCCGAGCTCGCGCGCGGCTACGGAGGGGCCGTCGCCCAGGCGGTGAACTCGCCTTGGGTCTGGATCTCCCTCTGCCTCCTCCTGGTTGGGGCGTTTTTCGATCCCCGCCGCCCGTTCCGGCTTCTGCACCTCGATCTGCTGGTGCTCGTCGGGCTGAGCGCGTCGCTGTACTTCTTCAACCGCGGCGAGATCGAGGCCTCGGTCGCCCTCACCTACCCCGTCCTCGGATACGTCCTGCTGCGCATGCTGCACGCGGGCTTTCGGCCCGTCGAGCGGGCGGGGCCGCTGTGGGGCTGGGCGCCCGTACGCTGGCTGGCGATCGCGGCCGTGCTGCTCGGCGCCGGCCGGATCGCGCTCAACGTCGCCGACTCACGCGTGATCGACGTGGGCGTCGCCGGGGTTATCGGCGCCGACCACATCACCGGGGGCGAGGCTCTGTATGAGGGGGAGTTCGCGCCGGGGATCGACCTTCGCGGCGACGTGTACGGCCCAGCCAACTACCTCGCCTACGTCCCGTTCGAGGCGGCGTTGCCGTGGGAGGGCGAGTGGGGCGAGGTCCCCGCCGCTCACGCCGCCGCGATCGCCTTCGATCTGATCGTCGTCGCCGGGCTGTTCGCCCTGGGCGGGCGCCTGCGGCCCGGGCCGGAGGGGAGGTCGCTGGGTATCGCCCTGGCGTTCGGCTGGCTCGCCTGCCCGTGGACGCTCTACGCGATGAACGCCAACGTCAACGACGGGCTCGTCGCCGCCAGCGTCGTCTGGGCGCTGGTCGCGCTGCGCTCCGCCCCGGGGCGCGGGCTGGCGCTGGCGATCGGAGCCGCGGCCAAGTTCGGAACCGCGGCGCTGGCCCCGCTCTTCGCGACGGTCGGCGGCGTTCGCGATCGCCGCGGCGCGGCGCTCTTCACCGCGACGTTCGGCCTCGCGATGGTCCTCCTGTTCGCGCCGTTCCTTCCCGGCGGCGGGCCGTCCGAGCTGTACGACCGCACCCTCGGCTACCAGGCCGACCGCGGCTCGCCGTTCAGCGTGTGGGGCCTCGCCCCCTCGCTCGAGCCCCTCCAGGACGTCGTTCGGATCGGCGCGGTCGCGCTCGCCCTGGTTCTCGCGTTCGTCCCGCGGACGAAGAGCCTGCTCCAGGTGGCGGCGCTGTCGGCGGCGATCGTGGTCGCGGTCCAGCTGGGCGCCACGCACTGGTTCTACTTCTACGTCGTCTGGTTCCTGCCGGCCTACCTCGCCGTGGCCCTGGGCGAGGCCGGCGGGCCCCTCAGGCCATCACGGTCCGAAGCTCGCCGAGCTGCGGCGAGCTGATCACGATCTCGTCGCCCGCCGCGAGCCACACGCGCGGGTCGCGCGTAGACCCCACGCCCGAGGGCGTCCCGGTCGCGACGATGTCGCCGGGCTCGAGCGTCATCAGGCGCGAAAGCTGCGCCACCAGCGCGGGCACGGAGAAGATCAGGTCGGCCGTGGAGGACGCCTGCATGCGCTCGCCGTTCAAATCGAGCGCGAACTCGATCGCGCCCGGCGGGCCGGCCTCGTCGGGCGTGACCAGAGCCGGGCCGCAGGGGGCCGACCCGTCGAAGACCTTGCCGGCCATCCACTGTGGTGTCGCGAACTGCAGGTCCCGGGCCGAGAGGTCGTTAAGGAGCGTGTAGCCGGCGACGTGCCCGAGCGCGTCGGCCTCGGCCACGTCCTTCGCGCGCCGCCCGACCACGAACGCGACCTCGGCCTCGAAGTCCACCTTGCTGCTCGCGCCGGGAAGCGGCACGGTCGCACCCGGCCCCGTGAGCGCGTTGCGGTACTTGCCGAAGATCGTCGGGCTCTCGGGCGGCTCCATGCCCGCCTCGGCGGCGTGGGCGCCGTAGTTCAACCCGATGCACACGATCTTCTCCGGGTCGGGCACCGGCGCCAGCAGCTCAGCGGAGCCGATTGCCGCCGCGTCGCCAACCGCCGCCGCGAGCTCGTCAACCCGGTCGCCCGCCAGCACGTCGCGCACGCTGCGCCCCTCGCCCGCCAGCGCGTCCCACGCATCCACGATGCCTTCCTCCCGCAGCACCCCGGCGCGATCCCCTCGCTCGGAACGGTAGGTCACGAGTCTCATGGCGCGGGAGGCTAACGGGAGCGACGGGACTCGAAGTTCGTGATCGACCTCGTGTCGGTCGAGTAGGAGCGCCGAGACGGGAGCGACGGGACTCGAACCCGCGGCCTCCGGCGTGACAGGCCGCTAATACCGCGGCGACAACCGACGACGGCGGACGACAAAGCTTCCCCGAACGCTCGTATCCTCCGGATCGATGGGGATCTCGGCCGACCGGTGTTCGCGCGGTAAGTCGTGAGGGCGACGCTGTACACCATCGCCGGCACGCCGAACGGCGCAATCGCCGAGCGCATGCTCGAGCACAAGGGCATTCGGTATCGACGGGTCGAGCTGCCGCAGGCTCTCCACAAGCCGATCATCCGCATGCTGGGGTTCGCGGGTAACACGGTCCCGGCACTGACGCTTAATGGGCGCAAGGTTCTTGGGACGCGTGCGATCTCGAGGGCGCTCGAGGCCGAATGCCCCGACCCCCCGCTGTTCCCACGCGAGCCGAACCTGCGCGCGGAGGTCGAGGACGCTGAGCGCTGGGGCGAGGAAACGCTCCAGACGATCCCGCGGCGTGTGATGGTGTGGGCTTTGCTGCGCGACCGGCGGGCGCCCGCTTCATTCGTCGATCGCGGGCCGTTCGCGAGGGTTCCGAGTCGGCTCGTGTCGGCGCTGGCGCGCCCGCTGCTCCGGGCCCAGGTGCGTCTCAACCGGACAGGCGACGGGCCTGGGCGCGCCGCGCTCGCTGAGCTTCCCGCCGTCTTGGACCAGGTCGATGAGCTGATCGCAGGCGGCGTCCTCGACGGCGACGAACTCACCGCAGCCGACTACCAGATCGGCTGCTTGCTACGGATCCTCATGTGCCTCGACGACCTGCGCCCGTTGATCGAGCCGCGCCCAGCGGGCCGCCTCGCCCTCCGCGCCTGTCCGCACTTCCCCGGGCGCATCGGCCCCGTGCTCCGCCCGGAGGAGGAGCCCAATCCATCGCTCCCGGGGTGATCGGCTCAACGGGACGCTACGAGGGCAGGAGAACCAACGACTGCGAGACCGAGAGCCTGAGTGCTGGCCGCAGCGAGACGACTGCATAGCGGGGAACGGGAGCGACGGGACTCGAACCCGCGGCCTCCGGCGTGACAGGCCGGCGCTCTAACCAACTGAGCTACGCCCCCTGGTGCACCGGAGATCCGGTCGGGGCCAGGGGCCCAGGCCTGATTCTAGTCGCGCCAGCCGTCCACGAAGAGGTCGAGTTGGAGGTCGGACTCCGCAGGGCCGTAGGCGCTCAGGTCGGTGATGCCGGCCTCGGCGAGGACCTCGTCGTCGATGTAGGCGTTGCCGGTGCACTCACGCGGGTCGCGGCGGACGATCTCGTAGGCGGCGTCGGCGTAGATGTCGGGTGTACGCGCGCGCTTCATTGCCTCGTCTCCGCCGAGGAGGTTCTGGACGGCGGCCGTGGCGATGATGGTGCGCGGCCACAGGCAGTTGGCCGCGATCGGCGTCTCCCGCTCGTCGGCCGCGAGGCCGAGCGTGATCATCGTCATCCCCATCTTCGAGAGGGTGTAGGCGCTGTGGGTAGCCAGCCACTTCGCGTCCTGGGTGAGGGGAGGCGAGAGGGTGAGGACATGGGCCCGGTCCGACTCGCGCAGGTGAGGAAGGGCGGCCTTGGAGAGGACGAAGGTGCCGCGGGAGTTGATCTGCTGCATGAGGTCGAAGCGCTTGACCTCGAGGTCGCGCATCGGCGCCAGGTTGATCGCGCTGGCGTTGTTGACCACGACGTCGATGCCGCCGAAGCGCTCGACGGTCTCGGCCACGGCCTCGGCGACCCGTGCCTCGTCGCGGATGTCGCCCACAATCGGAAGCGCGGTGCCACCGGCCGCCTCGATCTCCTCGGCGGCCGTGTAGATCGTGCCGGGCAGACGGGGGTCGGGCTCGGCCGTCTTCGCGACGATCGCGACGTTCGCCCCCTCCCGGGCGAGCCGCAGCGCGATCGCCAAGCCGATGCCGCGGCTGCCGCCGGACATGATCACCGTTCGGTCGTCGAACTCAGCCATGCGCCGGGAATCTAGGGGTTCGGCGCCTGGGGCTGGAACATGTCCCCGCCGTGCCCCGCCGCAATCCGCTTGCGCTCGGTCCTTGCGACGAGCTCGAAGAAGAAGTTGCAGGAGCCGCGGCGAAGGCGTCCCGGCGCGAGCGGCGCGCCGCGCCGAATCGCCAGCGCCAGCGTGTCGAACGCACGCTGGTCCGCCCAGCTCCACGAGATCCCGTAGAGCTCGCGGGCACGTGGCGGAAGCGTGCCCCGCAGGAGGAACTCGATGCCGGCCATGCCCGGCCGGTTGACAAGGGGAACCGGGATGCCGAAGCCGGTCTCGTACCCCGCGAGGCGGGCCTCCTCGGTGAGCAGTACCTCCTCGCCGGCGAGATGGGCGGCCCACCAGGACCGAAACTCGCCAAAGCTCGCCGGCGCGGCGCCGGCGGGCATGCCGAAGAGCTCGCCGAAGCGAAGGTACTCGTGCCACATCTGCTCGCGCTCCGCGTCGCTCAGCCTGCCGACCAGCGCCTCGTAGAGCACGTGGGCCGAGTCGAAGGTTGGGGCGACCACCCCCTTCAGCATCAGGTCCGGGTCGAGGGCCGAGTACGGGGTCCCGGCGGGCCAGGGCCCGAGGTCGTGGGCGGTGCGCCCCTTCACGCGCTCGTGCAGTCGCCGCACGAAGGCGAGCGCCTGGTCTGCCTCCTCGGTGGTGCCGAAGAACACGGCCTCGAACATCTGAGCCGTGTGCGTCAGGCGCTTGAAGGGCTTGAGCTTCCCCGTGGTGTGCGCGGCCGTCCCGTAGTAGGCGAGCGGGGAGGTCATCGCGCCCAGCATCAGCGCCCGCTGCCCGAAGATGAGACCCACGGCCCGCTCCTCCTGGACTCGCCGCAGCAGCGAGCTCTCGCGAGGGAAGTAGCCGTCGGCAGCCATCTGGAACGCCGTTGCCACCTTACCTTTAGAAGTTCGGCGAGCTGGTTGCGCCTACCGCGGTGACTCGGCCGCCCGTCGGCCCGTGTGCGAGACTGGGCCGCGATGTCCGAGCGCAACCGCGAGACGATCCGCCGCTTCTACGCTGCCTTCGACGCCGGCGACGCTGAGGCCATGGCCGCGTGTTACGCGCCCGGCGCGCACTTCTGGGACCCGGTCTTTAAGGAACTGACCGGCGAGGAGGCCGGCGACATGTGGCGGATGCTGACCGGGCGGTCGGAGGACCTGACCGTCGAGCTCGCCTCCCACGATGCCGACGAGACGACAGGCACCGCCAACTGGATCGCCCGCTACACGTTCAGCACGGGACGCAAGGTCG
Organism: Solirubrobacterales bacterium; assembly: GCA_051004675.1. GTDB lineage: Bacteria > Actinomycetota > Thermoleophilia > Solirubrobacterales > 70-9 > JBDTSW01. Next base: position 50,842 of record JBPCKC010000013.1, on the reverse strand, counting down.
TAAACGATATCGACGCCTGGTTCGAGTTCGACGACGCCGGGCTGATCATCGAGCACCGCGACTCCTTCGACTTCTGGAAGTGGACGCGGATGGCCCTGGGGCCGATCGGCGTCGCCCTGGGCTGGAGCCCGATCGTGCAGGGCAAGGTGCGCTCCGAGGCCGCCGAGGGCCTCGCGGAGTTTCGCGCCGAGCGCCCCTAGACGCCGCCCCCGGTCTCGTAAGGACGAAGCGGGGCGCGGGCTCAGCTACGCGTGCTTGCGCTCGGAGTAGTTCCAGGCCGCGATCCCGAAGAAGATGACAACCATGTCGGCGAGGACGATCGCGTGGTGCCAGCCGTCGAAGGCCTGGACCGCCGCGTAGGTGAGCGCCCCCAGGATCGCGACCGCGACCATCATGTAGCCGATCACGAACTTGTGCCCCCTCGCGCTCGGCCTGAAGATTCTCGTGCTCCCGGCGTCTCCAAGCTCGTGTCGGCCGAGCTGGTTCCGCTGGATCTCCGTCATCTGCGCCATGGTTCCTCCCGTGTTTGACCCGTGCCCCGACCGTAGGGGAGCCGCGGCCGCGCCACCGTGAGCTTGCGCACACTCACTCGGCGCGATGGCTTGTTACCTAGCCGCCGCCGCCCGCTGCCGGCGGCGCGGTCGGGTTGGCGCCCTCCTCCCCGAGCCCCTCGCGCGCGACGAACTCCTCAGCCAACAGCAGGTTGTTGGCTGAGCGCTCGACGACGCTGAGGAGGTCCTGCATCAGCGCGACCTCCTCCACCTGCTCCTTGACGAACCACTGCATGAACTGCTCGGCACGGTAGTCCTTGGTCTCGCGGGCGAGCTCGAACAGCGCGTAGATCTCCTCGCCGACCCGCTTCTCCTGCTCGAGCGCCATCTGCACGGGCGAGACCCCGTCGTCGAAGGTCGTCTGCTGGCCCTTGATGTCGGGGATCCGCACCTCCTCGTCCACGTCGAGCAAATACTGGACCATCATCATCGCGTGCTCGCGCTCCTCGAGCGCCTGCCGGTAGAAGAACGCCGCGAGGCGGGGGAGGGTCTCGGCGTCGTAGTAGACAGCCGCGCCGATGTACTGCATCGCGGCGCTGAACTCGTTGGCGATCTGCTCGTTGAGGGCCTGCGGGAACGAACGCTCGGGCATGTCTCTCCCCTGTGGATGGTCGGAAGTGTCGGCGACGCTAGCGAAAGCGCCGGGTTCGGTTCGCCGAACTCGCAACTTGCCGCGGCCCGCGGCCGCCTATTCGGCCCACCGGAAGCCGGTCTCGCTCGGGGCCGGCTCCATCGGGCTCGAGGGCATCCCCTCCGGGACCGCCGGGTCGTTGAAGCCCGACGGCGCGGTGTCGTTCGGCGTATCCGGGTGAAAGAGCGACGCGAGGTACTGGATCTGTCCCCGACCGACCGAGAGCTCGCCCTGCCCGCCGCCGTAAACCGCGATCCCGTTCGCCTCGCAGTGCTCGTAGACGGAGAGGAGTTCCCGCAGCGAGCCGAAGCGCGAGGGCTTCGAGTTGATGGCCTTCCGGGCGTTCGCCTTCACGTCCTCGAGCGAGTGGAGGTTCGCGTCCCAGGTGATCCGCTCTTCGTGCGGCGCCAGGGCCTCGGTCGTCTCCTCGTTGAGGTCCGGATCCTCGAGGTACGCCCCCGGGAAGGCCTCTGCGACCGCGCGGTAGAGCCCCGGGTCCGTGTCCACGTCCACGGGGGTGCCCCGGTAGAGACCCTTCAGGTCCAGCACCCGCACCGGGGCGAGGTCACCCAGCTCGGCGATCAGCTCCGCGTCCCAGTCGTTCTCGGGATCGAGCTTGAACTCGAGCGTCGGGTACGTGGCGAGGCGCTTTCGCACCGGCTCGGTGCTGGAGCGCTGCGCGCCCTCGCCGAAGGTGGTGAGCCGCGTGGAGCAGACGAAGGTGAGCGGCTGCGGGTCGCGCCCGAGGGCTTCGTGGAGCGACGTCCCGCTCTGGCGCAGCGCGAGGTCGAGCGCCGCCGACTCGTAGGCCCAGCGGCGGTAGTGGCGCGACGCCGGGTACTCAGGGGCGGCGGCCGCGAACAGGTCGAGCTCGCCGGCCAGCTCGCAGAACTCCCCGAGAGTGGAGACGCCGGTGAAGTCGTTGACCGGCCCTGCGTCGCGGTGGGCCATGTGGTCGAGGACGGTGTAGGCGACGTCCTCCCCGAGGCCATCCTGGCCTTGGCCGTGGAGGCGGACGATCGTGGAGGGGCGGGTGAACTCCGGCGAGAACTGCCGGTCGCGGTCCTCCAGCTCGTACGAGTCGACGGTCAGGGGAAGCTGCGCAAGAGTGTCGTAGAGGCTCATGAACCGAGCCTAGACAGCGTCCTGCGCCGACCCGGGTCTAGCGGTGCTCGGGGTTCGGCCAGGCCGGCTTGCAGCCCGCGTCCCACTCCGAGCGCTGGTTGCCGTGGGCGGGGATGCCGCCCGCGTCTTTGAGGATCCGCGCGAGGTGGAGCAGGTTCCACGTGGCGAAGGCCGTGTTGCGGTTCGTGAAGTCGTTCTCGGGACCGCCCGAGCCTTCGTCGAGGTAGGAGGGACCGGGCCCCGCCTCGCCGATCCATCCGGCGTCGGCCTGCGGTGGGATCGTGTAGCCCAGGTGCTGAAGCGAGTACAGCGTGTTCATCGCGCAGTGCTTGACCCCGTCCTCGTTGCCGGTCACGAGGCAGCCGCCCACGCGCCCGTAGTAGGCGTACTGGCCGTCGTCGTTCAGCAGGTGCGAGTTGCCGTACAGCCGCTCGATCACCTGGGTCGCGACGGAGGTCTTCTCGCCCAGCCAGATCGCCATCCCCAGCACGAGGATGTCCGCGTCCATCACCTGCTTGAAGATCGCCGGCCACTCGTCCTCGTCCCAGCCGTGCTCGGTCATGTCGGGCCACACGCCGGTCGCGATGTCGTGGTCGATCGCGCGGATGCAGTCCACCTCGACGCCGACCCGGCGCATCATCTCCATCGAGATGTCCATCAGCCCCTGGGTGTGGGACAGCTCCGGGCTGCGCTTGAGCGTGCAGTTGATGAAAAACGCCCGCAGGTCGGAGTAGTCGGTGTCGCTGCGCTCGCACAGCGCGGCAAGCTTGGGGTCGATATCGGTCACGGATCTCCTTCGGTCGAGGGGTCTTTAGGGGGCAGTCAGACCGGCGCCCGGGCCGTTACACCGCGATCTCCCCGAGCACCCTGTTCGCCAGCCGGCCGAATGCATCGATGCCCGTGGCGAGGTCGGATGCCCGGGTGTCCTCGCGCTCGGTGTGGGAGAGGCCCCCGAGCGAGGGGACGAAGATCATCGCGGTGGGGATGTGGCGGGACACCTCGGCCGCGTCGTGGAGGGCGCCGCTGGTCAGCTCGCGCTCGGTCCCGCTCGCCTCGCGGCACGCATGGCGTGCCTGCTCGACCAGCTCGGGGTCGAACGCCAGCGGCTCGATCCGCCAGATCTCCTCCCCAATGACGGAGCACTCGCGGGCGGCCGCGGAGTCGGCGGCGGCGTCGCGGGCCGCGGCGAGCATTGCCTCGAGTCGGCCGGCGTCGCGGTGGCGCAGGTCGGCCACCAGCTCGGCGCCCCCCGCCACGGCGGTCGGGATCCCAGGGTCCAGGCGAAGCACGCCCGTGGTCGCGACCCCGTCGTGCTCGCGGCCGATGCCCTCGATGCGCAGGGCCGCGTCGGCCGCCGCGAGGCCCGCGTCGCGGCGCAGCTCCATGGGCGTCGTCCCGGCGTGGGAGGCCTGGCCCGTGATCCGGAAGCGGTGGCGCTCGACGCCGGCGCATCCGTTGACCGCGGCCGTCGCGACGCCCTCGGCCTCGAGCACCGGGCCCTGCTCGATGTGCAGCTCGAGGTAGGCGCCCAGGCCATCGCGGCGTGAGCCGCAGTCTCCGACGCGGTCGAGTTGGACCCCGTTCTCGGCCAGCGCATCGGGCAGGGCCACGTCATCGGCGTCCCGCAGCTCGCCCACGGCCGCGACGTCGAGGGTGCCGGAGAAAGCTGAGCTCCCGAAGAGGCTGCGGCCGAACCGAGCTCCCTCCTCGTCGGCCCAGTCGACGAGGACGAGCGGTGCCTGCGGCATGCGCCCGGACGACGCCCACGCTCGCAGCACGCCGACGCCCGCCATCACGCCCAGCGCGCCGTCGAGCCACCCGCCGGCCGGCACCGAGTCGATATGGGAGCCGACGGCGACGGCCAGCTCGTCTCCGTCGCCGATCCGGGCCCACAGGTTGCCGGCCTCGTCGCGCTCGGGCTCGGCCCCGATCTCGGTCAGGAGCTCGGCCAGGAAGTCCCGCGCCTCGCGCCAGGTCTCGGTCCAGCACACGCGCCGCGCCCCGTCGGCCCCGCCGGTGCGGCGATCCAGCTCTCGCAGGTCGGCGATCACGCGGGCCGCGTCGATCGCGGGGCCTGCGGCGGTCATCCGGCGCCCGGTGTGCTGTCGTTCATCCGAGCCGGTCGCGGCGAAGCGCCTGAGATAGGCAATGGGCCCCGCCGCCGCCCAAGGTGAACATGTCGAGCTCGGGGGCCACCAGCTCGAGCCCGCGCGCGCTCATCTGGTCGTTCAGCGAGGTGGCCCCCGCGCCGGTCAGAACCCGATCGCCGCCCAGCGACATCGCGTTCACCCCGAGCTTCCAGGCGTCGGGACCCGGCACGTCGAGCAGCTCGAAGCCCTTGGCGGTGAGCCAGCGGACCAGCCCGCCCGAGGCGTACTCGGTGCACACCGCGGCGAGCTTGGGAGCGAGGATCGCCAGCAGGACGTCGATATGGAGGAAGTGGCCCGGGATCGGCTCGACCCGCGCCTCCCAGCCCTCCGCCTCGAAGAATTCGGCGAGCTGCCGGGCGGCGGGAAGCTCGGTCCGCGACTCGCCGGTGCCGATCACGACGCAGCCCGGCTCGACGATCATGACGTCGCCGCCCTCGATCGCTCCCGCGCTGGCCATCTGCCAGATCGGGATCTCCGCCCCCTGGTAGAAGCGCACGACCGGGGCGTACTCGCCCCGGCGCCACTGCTGCATGGGGGAGGTGACGAAGGCTCCCCACGGCGTCGTGACGCTCGAGTCCCGCGCGAACACCTGGTAGGGGAGGCCCTCTGCGGGCTCGAGGAAGTGGCAGGCGACGCCGGCGGACTCGTAGGCCGAGACGAGCTCGGCGTGTTGGGCGAGCGCCCGCTCCCGGTCGAAGACGCGGCCGGAGTCGAGCGTCGCCCTCGAGATCGCGCTCGTCGGCCGCCAGGTGAAGTTCTCCGGCGGGCAGAGGAGCACGTCGCGCAGGACGCCGTACTCCGAGTCGGCCCCCCACCGCGTCATTCGACCACCACGCGGATCGTCGCCAGGCTGCGATCGCTCGCGCCCCGCACCCAGCCGCCGTGCGCGATCGAGTCTGCGATGTAGGTGAGCGTGGGGGCGGTGAGACGCTCGCCCGGCAGGACGTTGGGAACTCCCGGCGGGTACGCCGCGAGCGACTCGGCCGCCACGCGGCCCTCCGCCTGGGCGAACGGCACGACCTCCTGGGGCCCGAGGAACGCACGGCGGGGTGAAAGCACGGTTGGGCCCCAGGGAGGAGGGGTCGCGAAGGGTCCGACGTCCTGGCCGGCCTCGCCCGCCCGCTCGACGGCGTGGCGCAGCCCTCCCAGGAGGCGCTCGCCCGAGCGGGCCACCTCCTCGCCGAGCCCGAACACAGCCAGGACGATGTTCTCGGAGGCGAGCTCCATGTTGATGTCGTCCACCTCGCGCATCAGCTCGGCGATGCGATGGCCGGTGGCTCCCGTGCCGCGGACGTCCACCACCAAGCGGAGCGGGTCGTAGGCGTGAACCCCGGGCCGGCCCACGATCCGCTCGTCGACGACGTCGAGCCCCGGGATGCGGCGGATCTCTTCGCGAAGCCCCGCGAGGGAGTCGACCGCCTCCGCCAGGAGCGCCTCCCCGTGCACGGCGGCGTGCCGGCGGGCCGCATCGAGCGAGGCGCTCAGCAGCCCGCTGGGGCTCGTCGACTCGATCAGCGTCACGGCGCGGTCCAACACGCGCTCGTCCAGGCGCCCGTTCTCCCCGAGGTGCAGGATCGCCGACTGGGTGAGGCTCCCCACGATCTTGTGGGTGGAGGAGAGAACGACGTCGGCGCCGCACTCGAGCGCCGAGGCGGGCAGCCTGGACGAGAAGCGCAGGTGCGCGCCCCAGGCCTCGTCCACGCACAGCGGGATTCCCGCGGCGTGGCAGATCTCGGCCAGTGACGCCACATCGGCCACTGCCCCGAAGTACGTGGGGGACGTGATCATCACGGCGGCCGCCTCGGGGCTCTCCGCGAGCGCCCGCTCGACACTCTCCGGCCTCGCGCAGTGGGCGATCCCCAGCTCGGCGTCGATCTCGGGGGCCACGAAGTGGGGCTCGAGCCCGGCGAGGATGAGCCCGTCGACCGTCGATGAGTGGCCGTTTCGCTGGACGACGACGCTCTTGCCCGTATGGGCGAGCGCGAGGCAGACAGCGTGGTTGCCGCCGGAGCCCCCGTTGACCAGGAACCACGAGCGCTTGGCCCCCCAGGCCTGGGCGGCCAGGTCCTGCGCCTGCTGGAAGAAGTTGCGTGAGAGGTCGGCGCCCACGTCGATCCCGGGCATGCCCGCCGGTATGTCCAGCTCGAGCGCCGCGAGCCCGATCGCCTCGCGCAGCCCCGGGTCGGCCGCGGGGCCGCCCTTGTGGCCCGGCACCACGAATCGCCCGGGGTTACGTTGGCGGTACGCGGCGAGCGCGTCGAGGTAGGGAGTCCGGCTCTGATCCGAGCTGACGGCCACGCGGCGACGCTAGCAACCCCCCAAGGGGTCAGACCCCTTTTGCGGGATTTGCAGGGGTCCGTGACACTTTCGTGATAGGGGTCTGACCCCATGGGGGGGTGGGCGCGCGCGTGCGCCCCCAGGTACGCCCGACCCCCTGCTACCTTCTGGCCGTCCTCGTGGACGACGATCCGCTTCCTCGAAGTACCGGCGCCGCTTGGCCCCCTAGATGACGGCCCTCGCGCTCGTCGCCCTGCTGCTGCTCGTCGCGCTGAACGGCCTCTTCGTCGCGGCCGAGTTCGCGCTGGTGCGCAGCCGCCGCAGTCGCCTCGAGGCGCTGGCGAAGGAGGGCGAGGCCGACGTGGACGCCGTCCTCGAGCAGCTCGGGAAGATCGACGAGGTCCTCTCGGCGTGCCAGCTGGGCATCACGGTCGCCTCGATCGGGATCGGCTTCCTCGGCGAGCCGGCGATCGCGACGCTGATCGAGCCGCTGCTGGGCGACCTGCCCGACGCCGCCACGACCGGGATCTCGGTTGCGATCGCCTTCGCCCTGGCGACGACGCTTCACATCACCATCGGCGAGCAGGTCCCCAAGATGCTCGCAATCACGCGGCCCGAAGCGACCGCGCGCGTCCTCTCGCGCCCCGTGAACTGGTTCCGGATCGCCAGCGCGCCGTTCACGTTCGTTCTGAACAAGCTCTCGAACGCGATCCTGCGCGCCTTCGGCGTTCGCCCCGGCGACATCGAGGAGAAGCACACGGCGAACGACCTGAGGGAGATCATCCGGGGCTCGGCGATCCTCGACCCGGGGGAGGCCGGGATGCTCGGCGGGGTCTTCCACCTCCACGAGCAGGAGGCTCGCGAGGTGATGACGCCGATCCCGGCGGTGGTCACCGTCAACGCCGACGGGACGGTCGAGGCGGCGCTTCGCAGTTGCGTCTCGTCCGGCCACACACGCTTGGTGGTGATCGAGGACGACAACCCCGACAAGGTGCGCGGCGTGGTCCACAACAACAGCCTCGTCCGGCTCTACATGAACGCCGGCGCCGACACCTCGATCGAGCCGGCGATCCGCGAGGTCCCGATCTTTCCCGAGACGAAGCCGCTCGATGACCTGCTCGCCGAGCTCCAGCGGCAGCGCAGCTCGCTGGGCGTGGTCTCCGACGAGTACGGGCGGACGGTGGGGATCGTCACGGTGGAGGACATCCTCGAGGAGGTCGTGGGGGAGATCGAGGACGAGACCGACCCCCGCTCGACCTCGCTTCGCCGCCTCACCGACGGGGACTGGTACGTGCGCGGCCACGTGCCGATCGGCGACCTCGAGGACGCCGGGATCAGGCTGCCGGTGGATTCCGACGCCTTCAACTCGGTCGGCGGGTACGTGTTCAGCGAGCTCGGCCGGCTGCCGCGGCGCGGGGACGTGATCCACGCCAACGGCTATCAGGTGCGGGTCGAGTCGGTCCGCGAGAACCGGATCGTCGCCGTTCGGATCCGCACGGTCACCGGCGAGCACCGGGCGATCTCCGCGCCCGAGCCCGGCTGACACGGTTTCTGTCCGCCCGCCGAACTAGCTTCACCTGCACTCGGTCCGGCCATGAAGGGGCAGCCATGTGGGTCGTGCGGCTCACCGAAAAGCAGCTCGAGGTCCTGAGGGCGGTGCTCCGCTCGGAGGAGCACCTAGGCCCCGCGCTTCGCGGAGCGCTCGAGGCGCTCGAGCTGGCCCGCTGGGACGACCTCCCCGACGCGCAGCTCCCGTGGGAGGACGTGATCGCGGCGGCGCATCGCCAGGGCATCTCGGAGGCCGACGTGATCTGGGACCTCACCGGGAAGCGCCGGCGGGCCGCGGCCTGAGCCCCGGCCTCCGAGCGGCCTAGTAGTCGAAGAACCCGCCGCCCGACTTGCGGCCCAAGCGCCCCTGGCCGATCAGCGCCCGGATTCGCTCGGGCGCCCCGTGGGCAGGCTCGCCCGACTCGGTCTCCAGGCTCTCGCCGATCGCGACGGCCACGTCGAGGCCGACGAAGTCGAGCAGGGCCAGCGGGCCCATCGGGTGCCCCGCCCCCAGGCGCATGCAGGTATCCACGTCCGCCGGCTCCATGCCGGTGCGCTCGAGGAGCCGGACGGCGTCGAACAGGTAGGGAAAGATGAGCCGGTTGACGACGAAGCCGGCGGTGTCGGGGACCTCGATCGCGCTCTTGCCGAGCGCCTCGCACCAGCGCCGCGCCCGGTCGGCGGCTCCGTCCCGCAGCCCGTCCGGCAGGCACAGCTCCACCAGTTCCATGCGGTGCGGGGGGTTGAACACGTGAAGGCCCAGAAGGCGATCGGGGTGCCCGCAGGCCGCGGCGATGGCGTGCACGGAGAGCGAGGAGGTCGTCGTGGCCAGGTCGGCCTCCGGGGAGGCCTCGCCGACCGTCCCGAGCAGCTCGGCCTTGCTCTCGAGGTCTTCCACGATCGCCTCGACGACGAGGTCGCAGCCCGCCAGCTGGGCTGGGTCGGTGGTGACCTTGATCCGGTCGCGGGAACCCCCGTCGACCTTGGTGGCCAGGGACTGCGCGCTCTCCTGCGCCTTCCACGCGGAGGTGTCGCTGCGAGCCAGGATCCGCACGTCGCCGAGGACGGTGGCGCACGCCGCCAGCCCGCAGGCGATGGTGCCGCTGCCGGCGATCGCCGGCGACTCGTACCCGTTGGGCGCGGTCAAGGGCTCGCGGTTGTATCAGCAACGCCGATCCGGACGGGCGGGGGCCGGTGCGCCGCTCGATCGCGCGCGGGCAGCCCTGCGCCGGCCGACCCTGCCGGCTAGTTGCGGCCTGCCCGGACCGCCCGCGCGAGCAGCTCGTCGAGCTCGGCGAGGAGCGGGCCGAGGTCCGCCTCGGTCGACCCGGAGGCGCCCCCCAGGCGGCCCGGCGCGGCGCGTACCTCGAAGCGCATCGCCTCGTGCGGGTTGGGCAGCATGCGGCGGGCGATCGCGCCGCCGAGCGAATGCCAGCGGCTCGCCGGGATCGAGTCGAGGACGGAGCGGAGGCCGGCGAGCTCCGCGTCCGTCGCCTGTACCTCGGTGCGCTTCCCGGTCTTGCGGTCGTGGAGCTCGACCCGGCCGTCCTCGTACACGGAGAGCCGTTGGCTCAGTCCGGCGTAGCCTCCGCGGCGGCGGTAGGAGATCAGCTCGGGCGCGGAGGGCACCCCGCAAGCATTCCGCAAACCGCGACGGGGAGGGCGCGCCGCACGGCGTGGCGCGTAGTTGACTGACCGGTCAGTCGGTTCGGTATCGTTGCCGGGACCCGATCTTCAGGAGGCAACAGATGACCAGCAACGGCAACGGCAAGTTCCAGGGCCGCGAGGTAGTGATCGTCGAGGCGGTCCGCACCCCGATCGGCCGTGGTCATCCGGAGAAGGGCATCTACAAGGACACCCACCCCTCGAACCTCCTGTCGAAGACCTACGCGGAGCTGATCGAGCGCTCCGGCGTCGACGCCTCGGAGGTCGAGGACATCGTCACCGGCTGTGTCCAGCAGTTCGGCGAGCAGGCCTTCAACATCGGCCGCAACGCCTGGCTCGAGGCCGGGCTGCCGATCGAGACCCCCGCGACCACCATCGACCGCCAGTGCGGCTCGGCGCAGCAGGCGATCAACTTCGCCGCGGCGCTCGTGGCCTCGGGCGTCCACGACGTTGCGATCGGCGGCGGCGTCGAGCACATGGGTCACATCTCCTTCGCCGACGGCCTCGCCGTCCAGCAGGAGCACGGGATGGCATTCACCCCGGAGCTGATGGAGCGCTTCAACCTGGTCCCCCAGGGAATTTCGGCCGAGATGATCGCCGACAAGTGGGAGATCCCCCGCTCCGAGCTCGACGAGATCGGCGTCCGCTCGCACCAGCTCGCCGCGAAGGCGGCCTCCGACGGTCGCTTTGACCGCGAGATCGTGCCGATCGCGGTCAACGGCGACACTCACTCGGCCGATCAGGGAATCCGCCCCGACACAACCATCGAGGCGCTCTCGCAGCTCAAGCCGGCCTTCAAGGAGGACGGCAAGATCACGGCCGGCAACTCCTCGCAGGTCTCCGACGGCGCCGCCGCCGTGCTCGTCATGGCCCGTGAGAAGGCCGATGCGCTGGGTCTCACCCCGCGGGCGCGGATCGTCGATCAGACGGCCGTCGGCGTCGACCCGGTGATGATGCTCACGGGCCCGATTCCCGCGACTCGGAAGTTGCTCGAGCGCAACGGGATGACGATCGGCGACATCGATCTGTTCGAGGTCAACGAGGCCTTCGCATCGGTGCTCGCGGCCTGGCGCCGTGAGCTCGAGCCCGACATGGACCGCGTCAACGTCAACGGCGGCGCAATCGCGCTGGGCCATCCCCTCGGCTCGACCGGCGCCCGCCTGATGACGACGCTGCTGCACGAGATGGAGCGCTCCGACAAGGAGACCGGCCTCGTCACGATGTGCTGCGGCGGCGGTATCGGCACCGGCACGATCATCCAGCGGGTCTGAGCTACCTCTGCGTCATCGCCCTCGCGCTCGCCCTGGTGGGCTGCGGGGGCGATGAGCCGAGCGCGCCGGCCGCTCCCGAGGACCCACCCCCCCTCACCAAGGCCCAGTTCATCTACGAGGCGGACCGGATCTGCTTCTCGGCGGAGTCGCAGATCGAGGCCGCCGCCGACGACTTCGCCACCCAGGAGGAGCCCGACCCGAGGGAGGTCCGGCGAATCGTCACCCGCGTGGTGGTGCCGAAGCTCCGCGCCGAGGCGCAGACGATCCGCCTGCTCGAGCCGCCGGTCGGCGACGAGGACGAGGTCGAGGCGATCCTCGCGGCGACCGAGCGGGGGGCAGACGCGCTCGAAGGCGACCCCGAGGCTGCGCTCGACGGGCTCCCCGCCCCCCTGCGCGAGGCCGAGCGTCTGGCCCGCGCCTACGGCTCGAGGCAGTGCGGGCTGCGCGAATAGCGGTAGTCTGACGCGCCTTCGGAGCAGGCAGACCACTTGAAGGGAACGCACATGCGCATGACGACGATCCTGGCGGCGACGCTTGCCGCTGGCCTCTTGGCCGCCGGCTGTGGCGGCGACGACGAGACCACGACCACAACCACGACCGAGGGCGCGACGGGGGCGAGCGGGGCGAGCGGGGCAAGCGGGGCAAGCGGCGAACAGGGCCAGGCGGCCGGCGGCGGCTTGCTCGACGACGAGTACGCGCAGAAGATGAACGAGATCTGCGAGGCGGGTAACGAGGAGATCGACGCGGCGGCGGGGGAGGTCTTCAGCGGCGGTGAGCCCAGCGAGGGCGATCAGGAGACGTTCTTCACGGATGTCCTCATCCCGAGCATCGAGGGCCAGATCGAGGACATCCGCGACCTCGGCGAGCCCGAGGAGGGCGGCGAGGAGCTCGACGCGGTCCTCGCCGACGCCGACGACGCGCTCCAGAAGGTCAAGGACAACCCAGACGTCCTCACGAAGGGCGAGGACCCGTTTGCCGGCATCAACGCCCAGATGAAGAAGCTGGGCGTCCCGGCCTGCGCCGACTAGCGGGAAACCGGGCGGGCGCCTAGGCCAGGCGCCCGCCGACGAACTGGACCATCCCGGCCAGCCGCTGGTGGACACCGGTGAAACCCCGGTCCGTCAGCGCCTGGACGATCTCGTCCGGTTCGAAGAGCCGCATGCCGCTGGCCCGCTCGACGACGGGCCGCACCAGCGATGGGGTGAGCCGGCGGCGCACTGAGGTCATGAGGGCGATCCTCCCCCCGGGAGCCAGTACCCGTCGCATCTGATCGAGCGCGGCGAACGGCTCCGCGAAGAGGTGAAGCGCGGCGAAGCAGCACACGGCGTCGAATGCACCGTCCAGAAACGGCAGGGCAGTCGCGTCGCCGCGCACCAGCACGACGTTGGTGTCCCCCGCGTCCACGAGCTCGGCGGCCCCGCGGCGCAGCATCGTCTCCGACGCGTCGATGCCCACCGCCAGGCCGCTCGGGCCCACGACCGAGGCGAAGCGCCGCGTGAAGTTGCCGGGGCCGCACGCCACGTCGAGGACCACGTCGCCGGCGCCCAGCCCCATGAGCAGCCGTGCGATTCGCGCCTCCTCGTCCATCCCCGGCCCGGTCACGCCCTTGACGGCCCGAGCCAGGGCCGGCCGCCACCACCGCTCGTAGATCCTCGGCAGGAGCGAGGTGGTCATCAGGTCCTGCGTGATACCGGTGGATTCCAGCTCCTCGGCGAGAAGGTCCACGTACCCGATGCCCGCCGCGGGGAGAGCCCGACCGGCGTGTTCGGGCCCGAGCAGCTCGGTGAGGCGCTCGATCGCGCTCAAGACGCGCGGCGCGGCTCGCCCGAGTGCGCCGCCAGCTCGGTCAGCCGCGCCATCTGCCGCTCGCCCTCGACCCTGGCCGGATCGTCGGCGGCCAGTGGGCCCACGAGGCGGGCGATGCGATTGCGGATCTGAAGCGCGAAGTGGGGGGTGGCGGGGCCGGCCAGCGCCCGCACGTCCTCGATAGTGATCGCGCGCCCGCCAAGCCGGTCCTCCCGCTCTCGCTCGCTCATTTCGCGTTGTCCTTGGGCTTGTCGCCGGCGCCGCCGCCCGGGGGCTTCTCTTCCTCCCGCTCGGAAGCTCCCGGGGGCGGGCCCAGCACGTCGCTCCCGGTGCCCGACCTTACCTCGACCAGCTCGGCCAGCTCGTCGACCTGCGCCTGCATCGGAACCGAGATCGCGCTCTGGTCGCCGATGATCCAGATGTGGTTGTAGAGGGCGCGCGTCGGGTCGTCCTGATAGCCGGGCTTGAGGTCCAGGAGGTAGCCCCGGAGCGCGTCGGGCAGCTCGGAGGCGCTGTCGGTGAGTAGCTGCGGGCCCCAGGTCCCCGAGGCGGACAGCGATGCGGCGGCTCCGGCGTCGGCGGTCCGCTCCGTGTTCATCAGCACGAAGCCATGCCCCGGGTCGTTGATGTTCCAGCCGAAGTCGCCGTCGGTGAACCGCGAGAACTCGACCGCGTTGGCCACCGGGTCGGGCCCGGAGATCCTGGTCACAGTGTCGGCGGCCTTCTCGAGCTCGTCGAAGGCCTTCTTGGAGATCGCCGAGTCGGGGCCGAGTACGTACAGCGGGACGCCCTCGTTCCTCTCGATCGCGTCGAGGGTCGCCTGGGGAACCGAATCACGCTGGGCGAAGAGCACGGGGTCGCCGCTGCGCGCGGCCCAGCCGGCGGCCGGCATCGCGAAGGCCGGCTCGTCGGCGCTGACGACCACGATGTGCTCCGGCGGTCCCCCCGTCAGCTTGGCGCGCAGCTTCTCGACCTCGGCGGCGACCTCCGCCGGGCTCTGGCCTCCGAGGGAAACGGTGCGGGCGGCGTCGGGCTCGGCCGCCTCGCCGATCTGGATGACCTGGTCGTCCGAGGTGTCTGCGGACCCCCGAGGATTGAGCGCGGCGAGGGCGCTAGCGGTCAGCTCCGGGATCTCGCCGTTCTCGCTGAACAGCAGGGGGGCGGAGACGGGCTCGGCGGCCAACGAAGCGGCGGCGATTGCCCCCGGCCAGTCGTCGACGTCGGCCAGGGCGACGGCCGCCGGCCCCTCCAGGCCGCCGATCGACGGGTAGGTGGCGAGTGCGACGGCGGCGGCGTTGGCGACGGGGTCGCCGCCGGCTACCCGCGTGGTGTTCCGCGTGGCGAACGCGGGGAAGCCCAGGTCCTGGGCGTCGGGGTCGGAGGCCTCCACCTTCTGGATCACCGCCTGCGGCGCCGCGGCAGGCCTTTGGGGCTCGTCCTCGCTCAGCTTTTGGTAGGCCAGGTAGCCCCCTGCGCCCAGCCCGGCGGCCAGGATCACGATGCCCAGCCCGATGGCGAACCGCCGACCGGGCAGATGCGAGCGCAGCCAGTGCCCGACATCGGAGAGGAAGTAGCCGATCCGCCTGAACATCGTTCGGGCAACGCTACAAGGAGGGCTCCTCCGTGACTGCCTCTCGCTCCCGGAAAGGCGGTTACCGGCGCTGCCGCCGCGTTCCGGGGTTATGCTTCGAGGCGATTGACTGACCGGTCAGTCAGGGCCCACGACGGAGGTTCGCGACCGCATGGATTTCGCCCTCAACGACGAGCAGCTCGAGTTCAAGGCGCAGTGCCGGGACTTCGCGCGCGACGTGATCCGGCCCGTGGCGGCCAAGCACGACGCCGACGAGTCCACCCCTTGGGAGGTCATCAAGAAAGCGCGCGAGCACGGCCTTCACGGCCTCGAGCACCTGCAGCGGATGGGCTCTGACCCCGACGGCCAGCTCGGCGTCATCTACACGGAGGAGATGCACTGGGGCTGCGCCGGAATCGCGCTCGCGATCTCCGGCTCCTCGTTGGCAGCGGCCGGCCTCGCCGCTTCGGGGACCCCTGAGCAGATCGCCCGTTGGGTGCCCGAGTGCTTCGGGCTGGGCGACGAGGTCAAGCTCGGCGCGTACGCGGTCACCGAGCCGCAGGCAGGCTCGGACGTCAAGAGCATGCGGACCACCGCCAAGCTCGACGGCGAGGAGTGGGTTCTGAACGGGACCAAGGTCTTCATCACCAACGGCGGCATCGCCGACGTGCACGTCGTCGTCGCGACCGTCGATCCCGAGCTGGGGCACCGCGGGCAGGCGTCGTTCGTGATCGGCAGGGACACCCCCGGCTTGCGGCAGGGCAAGAAGGAGACCAAGATCGGGATCCGTGCCTCGCACACGGCCGAGATCGTGCTCGAGGACTGCCGGATCCCCGTCGAGAATTTGCTGGGCGGCATCGACAAGCTCAACAGGAAGCTGGAGCGCGCGCGCTCGGGCGAGTCGTCCGGGCGCGCGTCGAACGCGCTCGCCACCTTCGAGCTCACCCGGCCGCTGGTCGGCTCCTCGGCGCTCGGCATCGCCCAGGCGGCCTACGAGTGGACGCTCGGCTACCTCGCCAACGGCGCCCACGCCGTCGACCCGTTCGAGTCGGCCCTCGACGAGAGCTCCACGGCCGGCGAGCCGCCTCTGCGCCGCCAGGCCAACCAGCAGGTGCTGGCGCAGGTCGCGACCGAGATCGAGGCCGCCCGCCTCCTTGTCCAGCGCGCCGCCTGGATGGGTCGCAACGGCCACCCGATGATCGGGGGCCAGGGCTCGATGTCGAAGCTCAAGGCCGGCCAGGTCGCGGTGGCGGCGACGCGGCAGCTGATGGACCTCGTCGGTCCCTACGCGCAGAGCGCCGACTGCCCGCTGGAGAAGTGGTTCCGCGACGCCAAGATCTACGAGCTGTTCGAGGGGACCGCCGAGATCCAGCGCCTCGTCATCTCGAGGATGCAGGCGGCCGACTACGCCGAGCGCCTACGCGACGCGGCCGAGCTGGCGGCCCCGGCCAGCGGGCCGGCCAACGGCGACGCCGTCAAGGCCGCCGCCGAAGAGCTCGCCGCAACCTGACCGCCCCCGGGGTCTAACCTCGGGTTTCGATGGCGCATGCCCATTCCCACTCCCACGGGATGGAGGCCGCCGTGGCCATGCGCCGCGCCTCCAACCGCCGGCGCATGCGGGCGGCGCTGGCGATCAACGCCGGCATGCTCGTCGTCGCCGTCGCGGGCGGCCTGCTGTTCGACTCGCTCGCGCTTTTGGCCGACGCGGGCCATGTCCTCTCGGATCTGGGCGCGATCCTGCTCGGCCTCGCCGCCGCCGGGCTGGCCGCACGCGGGGGCGGGCCGCGGCGCACCTTCGGCCTGCACCGGGGGGAGGTGCTGGCGGCGCTGGTCAACGGGCTCGTCCTGGTCGCGCTTGCCGTGCTCATCGTGGTCGCCGCGATCGGGCGCCTGGCGGACCCGCCCCAGATCGACGGCGCCGGCGTGCTTTTGGTGGGGGTCATGGGCCTCGCGGGAAACGCGTGGGCCACGTGGGTCCTCGCCAGGGGCGAGCGCAGCGACGTCAACCTCGAGGCCGTCCTTCGCCACTCGGCCGCGGACGCCCTCGGGTCGGTGGCGGTCGTTCTCTCGGCCGTCGCCGTCCTGGCGTTCGGCTGGACCGAGGCCGACCCCGTCGCAAGCCTGTCGATCGCGGCCTTGATCCTCGTGTCCTCGGTCCGGCTGGTGCGCGAGCCGCTCGACGTCCTGATGGAGAGCGCGCCGCCAGGGGTGGACGTGGAGGAGGTCGGCGGCGCGATCTGCGGCGTCGGCGGCGTGCGCAGCGTCCATGAGCTTCACGTCTGGACGGTCACCTCCGGCTTCGATGCGTTGGCCGCCCACGTCGTCACGGCGCGCGGAGCGGACCGCGACGGGGTCAGGCGAGAGCTGGAGTACGTGCTGCGAGACCGTTTCGGGATCGAGCACACGACGCTTCAGATGGAGGAGCAGGGCGACGAGAGCTCGCTGCTGCAAGTGAAGTTGCAGCGGCGATAACGACTGTTAAGAAACGCTTGCAATATGCGTTGCGCTTGCTACCTTGGCGCTGCAACTCGCCGAGTCCATGCCCACAATCAGGCATGGAACGGGGGACCCACGTAACCGGCCGCCAGCATCGTCGTCGCGGCCGGTGGGGCGAATGGCCCGGGCACTTTCCGTGTTCCCCGGGCCTAGCGCGACCAGCGCGAGCCCGTCAGCTAACCCCGTAGGCGAACCGAAGATGAGCGCACAACCGAACATTGCCCCGACCCAGCGTCGCCGCCGTCCGCTCGCGGCGGCCATTCTCGCCTGCCTCGCGGCGGGCCTGGTGGCGGTCGCCGGAGCGCCGGCGCAGGACCTCGAGTCCCAGCTCGATGCGAAGGAGGCCGACCTCGGTGACGCCAAGTCGAAGCAGGGCGTCTTGTCGAGCGAGATCGAGGACTTCACGGCCGAGATCGACCAGCTCACCGGCGAGGTTGCGATCCTGCGGAATCGCGAGGCCATCGTCCAGGCCGAGCTCGACGAGACCCAGGCCCGGCTCAACCGCGAGGTCGAACAGCTCAAGGCCCTGCGCGAGAAGCTCACGGCGTCGATCAGGATCCTCTCCGCCCGCCTCGTCGAGATCTACAAGTCCGACCAGCCCGACGCGATCACGGTGATCCTCCAGGCGGACGGCTTCGACGACCTGCTGGAGCGTTACCGCTACCTCGATTCGATCCAGGAGCAGGACGCCACCATCGCCGACCGCGTCCACACGCTTCGCGACGAGACCAAGGACATCGTCGACACCGTCCGCTCGGCGCGCGACGAGATCGCCGCGCGCAAGGAGGAGCTGGAACGCACGCGGATGCAGCTCGAGGCTCGCGAGGCCGACCTGTCGGCAGCGCGCGCGGCGAAGGCTGACGCGCTTGATTCCGTCGAGAACAGCATCCAACGCCTCGAGGGCGACATCGGGGCCATCCAAGCCGACCTTCAGGCCCAGATCCAGGCAGCTCAGGCTGCCGCCCCGGCTACCCCGGCCCTGCCCGCCGGCCCGATCCAGGGCGAGTCCTCGAGCGGCTTCATCTGGCCCGTCAGTGGACCAGTCGTCTCGCCGTTCGGCCCGCGCTGGGGTCGGATGCACGAGGGCATCGACATCGCGGCCCCAGCGGGGACCCCGCTCCGGGCGGTCGCGAACGGGTCGATCGTCCTGGTCCAGTCCGAGGCCGAGAGCGGCGGCTACGGCAACTTCACCTGCATCGATCACGGCGGCGGGCTGGCGAGCTGCTACGCGCACCAGTCCTCCTTCGCGATCACCTCGGGTCCGGTCCAGCAGGGCGACATCATCGGATACGTCGGTTGCACGGGCAGCTGCTTCGGCGATCACGTGCACTTCGAGGTCCGGGTAAACGGCGTCGCCGTGGACCCGATGGGCTACCTCTAAAGCCACGCGTTCGGCCTAAAGGTCCTCGGTCTTTCTGCCGATCGCTTAAGCGATCTACCCCGTCTGCCGATGGATGAGGAGATCGGCCCCATGCCGGCCCGCGGTGTGCGATCGTTCTGATGGGAGACGGAAGCTAAAGCGATGAAGAAGCCACGGATCGGCAACCTGCGCGCGTACCTCGCCGGCACCGGTGCGACCGGCGCCCTCGTGGTCGGCGCCCTCGTCGCGTTCCTCAGCGTCGGAGCGCTCGTCGCGTTCGATGGCTTCCCGCTTGGCGGCGATGACGCCTCCGGCCAGGTCTCCCTCGCTGAGGGGCCCGGCGGCCAGGCCCCCGAGGCCGCCGCCGCGGCGCTCGCCGGGATCCCGGACGCCGTGGCGGCGACCCCGGCCGGCGGCGTGGTCCTCGCCGCGGTCTTCCCCGGCGGTGTCGGAATCGGCCCTGGCGGCCCCGTGGCTACCGGCCCGGGCGGAACCGGCCCCGGGGGCGGCACCGATGGCGGGGAGAACCCGCCGCCTCCTCCGCCTCCGCCGCCGCCGCCCACCGGCGGCGCCCTGAGCGCCCTCGTGGATGACGCCGACGAGACGACAGGCAGCCTTGGCCTGCCGCCGCTCGGCCCGGCGACGCAGCAGCTCACCGACGGGATCGACCGGACGCTCAACGACACGCTGAACGGCGTCGGCGGAGCCATCGGCCAGCCCAACCTCGGCAATAACGTGAACGACACGGTCCGCGGTCTCACCAACCTGGGCGACTGACGGCCGGCGGGTCGCCGCACCTCTCAGTCCAGCGTCCGTCCGATCCAGCGAAGCGCGACGCCCTGGATCTCGGCGTCGTGCTGGGCTGAGCGATGGTGGCCGCCGGGCAGCACGATCAGCTTGCGCGGCTCGGAGGCCCGCTCGAACAGCAGCTCCGAGTGCTCGTGCGGGATCTGCTCGTCTCCTTGGGCGTGGATCAGAAGGACGGGCTTGCCGGCCAGGAGCGTGATCGCCTCGGCGATGTCGTGCTCGGCGAGCCAGGCGTCGAGCTCCCGGCGCGAGCCGACGTCGGCGCGAAACTCCAGCTCGTCGCGCTCGAGCCCGCGCCGCAGATGCTCCTCGCCGGCCGGGCAGATCGCGATCACCCCCGCGAGGGCGTCGCTCGTCGCGGCGGCGTGGATCGCCATGTAGCCGCCCATGCTCGAGCCCCTGGCGATCACCCGCTCGGGGTCTACGCCCTCGCGCCTCGCGAGCAGCCGCGCCATCGTCCCGACGTCGCCCAGAGCCCCCGGCCCCATCTTGTCGGCCGAGTCGCCGTGGCCACGCTGGTCGTAGGCGAGCGCGGCCCATCCCGCACCGGCCGCGGCGCGCCCGAAGTCGCCGTGGTTCTCCTTCCGCGACCCGGCTCCGTGGACGATGACCACCCCCGGCCAGGGAGGCGAGGAGTCCGGCAGCCACATCCAGTAGGGACGGTCGGAGTGGCTCCCGGTCTCCGATGGGCGGCGCGGGGCTGGCATCGGCCTTCTGCTCAAGACGTTGCGCAACGTACCCGCTGGCGGGCCCTCGGCCTCGCGCCCGCGATAATCCGCCGTCCCATGAGCACCCAGGCACAGGCGAACCCCCTGGCCGGCTCGGCTGTCCTGCCGATCGGTTCCCGCGTGAACCAGCGCGGCCACCTCGAGGTGGGCGGCTGCGACGCGGTCGAGCTGGCCCGCGAGTTCGGCACCCCCGCCTACGTCTACGCGGAGGACGACATCCGCGCCCGCGCCCGCGCCTACCTGGCCGCGTTCGCAGGCCACGACGTCGAGCACGAGGTCCTGTTCGCGAGTAAGGCGGCGAGCTTCACGGCCGCCTACCGGACGCTCCGGGAGGAAGGCCTGTCCGTGGACGTCGCCTCCGGCGGCGAGCTTGCGATGGCGCTACGCGCCGGTTTCGCGCCCGAGCGCATCTACCTGCACGGCAACAACAAGACCGAGCGCGAGCTTCGCGAGGCGCTCGGCGCCGGCGTGGGCCACATCATCTGCGACTCGTTCGACGAGATCGACCGCCTCGGCCGCCTGGCGTCGGATCCCCAGGACGTGCTGATCCGCGTCACCCCGGGCGTCTCGCCCTCCACGCACGCCGCCGTCCAGACGGGGGGCCTCGACTCCAAGTTCGGCTTCGGCCTCTCCGACGGCCTGGCGGCCGAGGCCGTCGAGCGCGTGCTCGCCGCGCCGAGCCTGCGCCTCGTGGGCCTGCATGCCCACATCGGCTCGCAGATCCTCGAGCTCGAGCCGTACACGCGCGCGATCGAGGCGCTCGGGCAGCTCGCGGACCCCGGGTGGTGCCGGGTGGTTAACGTCGGAGGCGGGCTCGGCATCGCCTACACCTCAGCCGATCAGCCGCCGTCAATCGCCGACTACGTCGGGGTGAAGGTCGCCGGCGTGCGAGATGTGTTCGAGGGGACGCCGAAGCTCCTCGTCGAGCCCGGCCGCTCGCTCGTGGGCAACGCCGGCATCACCCTCTACACGGTCGGCACGGTGAAGGAGATTCCAGGGGTTCGGACCTACCTCGCCGTGGATGGAGGGATGTCCGACAACATGCGCCCGATGCTCTACGGCTCGCCCTACACGGCGCTGATCGCCGATCGCCCCGCCGGCAGGACCGACACCGCGGCCACGATCGCGGGCATGCACTGCGAGTCGGGCGACATCCTCGTCCGGGACGCCGAGCTGGCGGCGCCCCGGGTCGGCGACACCCTGGCGACCCTGGCAACGGGCGCGTACGGCTACTCGATGGCCAACAACTACAACGGCATGACCCGTCCGCCGGTGATCTTCTGCCGCGACGGGGATGCGCGCGTGGTCGTGCGCCGTGAGACCTACGAGGACCTGATGGCGCGCGATGTCTGAGCCGGCGCGCATCGGTCTTCTGGGCAGGGGGACCGTGGGCGGCGCATTCGCAGACCTGCTCGGTGAGCGTGCACACGAGATCGAGGCGATCTCGGGCCGGCGGCCGGAGATCTCTGGCGTTCTGCGCCGCACGGAGGGCGACTTCGACGAGATCCTCGCCGGCTGCGACATCGTGATCGAGCTGATCGGGGGCACCGACCCCGCGCGCGAGTACGTCCTGCGCGCGCTCGCGGCCGGTAGGCACGTTGTCTCCGCGAACAAGCAGCTCATCGCTCAACACGGCGACGAGCTCTTCGCCGCGGCGCGCGAGGCCGGGGTCCAGCTTCGGTTCGAGGCGGCCGTCGCCGGCGTAGTGCCGGTGATCCGGGTCATGCAGGAGAGCCTCGCCGCAACCGAGATCACGAAGGTCTTCGGGATCGTCAACGGGACCACCAACTTCATCCTCAGCGAGATGACGAGCACCGGCGCCGACTACGCGGAGACGCTGAGGCGCGCGCAGGAGCTGGGCTACGCGGAGGCCGACCCCACGGACGACGTGAACGGGGCCGACGCCGCGGCGAAGATGGCGATCCTCGCCCGCCTGGCGTTCCACACGCCGGTCTCCCTCGACGACGTCACCTTCGAGGGGATCGAGAAAATCCGCCCCGAGGACATCGCCTATGCGAAGGAGCTGGGCCTCTCGCTGAAGCTCCTGGGCGTGGCCGAGCGTGTCGGCGGAGGGATCTCGGTCCGCGTCTTCCCGTGTTTCCTCTATCGCGGCCATCCGCTGGCGCCGGTGGAGGGCCCCTTCAATGCCGTGATGGTCGAAGCGCCGGCGATCACCGAGATCACGATGTCCGGCCCTGGCGCCGGCGGGCCCGAGACCGCCACGGCAGTGCTCGGCGACGTCGTCTCGATCCTCGCGGGCAACGCCCCCGTGCACGAGACGCGGGAGGAGCTCCCGATCGTGCGCGACATCTCCTCGTCCTTCTACCTCCACCTGGAGGTGGCGGACCGCCCCGGGGTCCTGGCCGCCGTCGCCGACGTCTTGGGGCGTAACGAGGTCTCTGTGCGAAGCGTCGTGCAGCGCGGCCACGGCGATGATGCCCGCCTGGTGATGGTGATGCACGAGGGGCCGGAATCGCAGTTCCAGCGCGCCCTCGACGAGATCGGCGCCCTCGACTTCCTGCGCTCGCCCCCGCGCGCGATCCGCGTGATCGAGGAAGAGTTCGTGTAGTGCCGGATCCGTTGATCGAGCGCTACCGCGAACGCCTCTCCACCCTGGAGCCCGGCGACCCGGTCGTGACCCTGAACGAGGGCTCGACCCCGCTGGTGGAGGCGCCCGTGATCTCCGAGCGGGTGGGCGCGCGTGTCCTGCTGAAGCTCGAGGGCGCGAACCCGACCGGGAGCTTTAAGGACCGCGGGATGACGGTCGCCGTCTCACGGGCGAAGGGCGCGGGCGCCGAGGCCGTGATCTGCGCCTCGACCGGCAACACAGCCGCCAGCGCGGCCGCCTACGCGGCCCGGGCGGGCATGCGCGGGGCCGTCATCGTCCCCGAGGGCAAGATCGCGATCGGCAAGCTCGCCCAGGCGCTCATGCACGGCGCGAGGGTGGTCGCGCTTCGCGCCAACTTCGATCGCGCGCTCGAGATCGTTCGCGAGATCGCGCACAAGCACCCGGTCGAGCTCGTGAACTCGGTCAACCCGCACCGCATCGAAGGCCAGAAGACGGCGGCCTTCGAGGTCTGTGACGAGCTCGGTCGGCCCCCCGATGCGCTCGCGGTCCCGGTCGGCAACGCGGGCAATATCACTGCTTGGTGGCGCGGCTTTTGCGAGTACGACACCGCGCCGCTGCTGTACGGCTTCCAGGCGGAGGGCGCCGCGCCCCTGGTGGCCGGGCGCCCGGTCGCGGACCCCGAGACCGTGGCCTCCGCGATCCGGATCGGCAACCCCGCCCGCTGGGAGGAGGCGATGACGGCCGTCACCGACTCGCGCGGCCGGATCGCCGCCGTCTCCGACGAGCAGATCCTCGATGCCTACCGGCTGCTCGCCTCCGCCGAGGGCGTCTTCTGCGAGCCGGCCTCGGCCGCGTCGGTGGCGGGGATCCTCGCGCACGGGCTGCCGACGCTCGACGAGGACCCGGTCCCCGCCACGGTCGTGTGCGTCCTCACGGGACACGGCCTGAAGGACCCCGACACGGCTCTGGGCAAGGCCCCGGCCGTGATCGGCTGCGACGCCGACCTCGCGTCCGTCGAGCGGATCCTCTTCGACTAAGGCCCGCCCGAAGGGAAGTGTCCTGCCGCGTCCCCGCCCAGGGTGGGGAGAGCAGGACACTCTTCGACTAAGGCCCGCCCGAAGGGAAGTGTCCTGCCGCGTCCCCGCCCAGGGTGGGGAGAGCAGGACACTCCGGAGGGGGTGGCCGTATCGGCGCGAACTGCGCTCGATTGGTCACACGAAGAGCGAAACGATTCGGCGGTGCTGCGCCGGGTGCTCTCCCTCATTGTCCCACCCCTTTGCGCGGTGTGCGGGCGGAGCTCGGGGCATGAGCCCATCTGCGTGGTCTGCGCGCGGGCGCTGGGTGCGCAGCGCCCGCTGCCCCTCAGCGCCCCTGGCGTCGACGCCGGCTGGGCGGCGGCGCCCTACGACGGCACCGCTCGCCGCCTGATCGCCGCCCTCAAGTTCGGAAGGCGCCTTACCCTGGCGTGCGTCGCCGCCGACGCCATCGCGGCCGTCGCGCCCAGGGGTACCCTCGCGGGCCACGCCCTGGTCCCGGTCCCGCCGGACCCGTGGCGCGCCCGCCTCCGCGGCTTCGACCCGGCCACCCTCATCGCCGGGAACCTGGCAAGGCGCCTGGGCCTTCCCCTCTCTCACTGCCTGTCCCGCCGGCACTCGCCACGGCAGGTCGGCCGGGCCCGAGCCGAGCGGATCGGCTCACCGCCGGCGATCCGGACGCGCGGTGAGGTCCCCTCGAGCTGCGTGCTCGTCGACGACGTAACCACCACGGGGGCGACCCTGGCCGCATGTGCGGGATCGCTTCGGGCTGCGGGCGCCGAAGAAATCCTTGCCCTTGCCTTCGCACGGGCGTAGCATCCAGCGCAAGCGACGAGAGGAGCAGCGCGTGCGGATCGAGGTCAGGGGACGCAACTTCGAGGTAACCGACGAGCTGCGAGACGCTGTCGGCAAGCGCTTCGCCCGGGCGGGCCGGCAGGTCTCCGAGCTCGCGACGCTGGACGTGGAGCTCTCGGAGGAGCGGAACCCGTCGATCCGCAACAGCCAAATCGTCGAGGCCACGCTGCGGGTGAAGGGCAAGACCCTCCGGGCGAAGGAGGCATCTCCGGAGATGCTCCACTCGATCCACGAGGCCGCCGAGGACATCCGCCGCCAGGTCAAGAAGCATCGCGAGAAGCGCCGCAGCCGCTGGGCGTCAAGGCGCTCGAAGGCCCGGCTGCGCAGCAGCGCAGCCTAGGCGGCGGTTGCGCCTCGCGCGTCCGGGCGCCTCGCGCCGTCGCCCCCCCGGTACCCTCAATCGCTGATGGCAGGCCGAGGACTAATCGACCGCGCGCTCCGGGCCGGAGAGGGCAAGAAGCTCAAGGACTTCGAGCGTCGCGTCGACATCATCAACCGGTTCGAGCCGGAGATGGAGCTGCTCGACGACGCCGAGCTGCGCGCGCACGCCGACGAGCTGCGACGGCGCGCCAGAGAGGACGGCGAGACGCTCGAAGAGCTTCTCCCGGAGGCCTTCGCGCTCTGCCGTGAGGCCGGCAAGCGCACGCTCGGCCAGCGCCACTTCGACGTTCAGCTGATCGGCGGCATGGTGCTCCACGACGGCGCCATCGCCGAGATGAAGACCGGTGAGGGCAAGACCCTCACCGCGACGCTCGCGGTGTTCCTCAACACGCTGGCCGGCGACGCCGTCCACCTGGTCACCGTCAACGACTACCTGGCCCGCCGCGACGCCGAGTGGATGGCCCCGCTTTACAACACGCTCGGTGTCTCGGTCGGCGTGGTGCAGAGCCAGATGCCGTCCGAGGCGCGCCGCCAGGCCTATGGCGCCGGGGTCACATACGGCACCAACTCGGAGTTCGGCTTCGACTACCTGCGCGACAACATGGCGCCAACGCTGGAGGCCACGGTCCAGCCGAAGCACAAGTTCGCGATCGTCGACGAGGTCGACAACATCCTGATCGACGAGGCGCGGACCCCGCTGATCATCTCCGGCCAGCCCGAGCAGGCCGCCGACACCTATTACACCTTCGCGCGCCTGGCGAAGCAGATGGCGGGCTCCGAGTCGGTGACGAAGCTGAAGTCGCTTGGCGAGAGCCGCGACACCTCGGAGGCCGAGCACGACTACGAGTACGACGAGAAGCACAAGACCGTCGCGCCGACCGAGGCGGGCGTCGCCAAGGCCGAGAAGTTCCTGGGCGTGGAGAACCTCTACGTCTCCGAGCACGGCACGCTCGTCAACCACCTGATCCAGTCGCTGAAGGCCGAGTCGCTCTACAAGCGCGACACCGACTACGCGGTGATCGACGGCGAGGTGAAGATCATCGACGAGTTCACCGGCCGCATCCTCGAGGGGCGGCGCTGGTCGGAGGGCCTGCACCAGGCGGTCGAGGCCAAGGAGGGCGTGCGGATTCGCGAGGAGAACCAGACCCTCGCGACGATCACGCTCCAGAACTACTTCCGCCTCTACGACAAGCTCAGCGGGATGACGGGCACCGCGCTCACCGAGGCGCAGGAGTTCATGAAGATCTACGAGATGCCCGTGATCGACATCCCGACCAACGCGGACATGGTCCGCAACGACGAGAACGACCTCATCTACAAGACCAAGACGGGCAAGTGGAGGGCGCTCGTCAACGAGGTCGAGGAGCGAAACAACAAGGGCCAGCCCGTGCTCGTGGGGACGATCTCGGTCGAGATCTCGGAGATGCTCTCGGGCGAGTTCAAGCGCCGCGGGATCGAGCACGTGGTCTTGAACGCCAAGCCCGAGCACGCCCAGAAGGAGGGCGAGACCGTCGCGCAGGCCGGCCGGATCGGCGCCGTGACGATCGCGACCAACATGGCGGGCCGCGGGGTGGACATCAAGCTCGGCGGCGACCCGGAGCAGATGGCTCGCATGGCGGTTCGCAAGACCGGCCTCGAGTCCGGGGCCGAGGGCTTCGACGAGGCGGTCGCCGATGTCCTGCCTTCCGTGGAGGAGCAGACCTCGCAGGAGGGCGAGAAGGTGAAGGCCTTCGGCGGCCTCTTCATCTGCGGCACCGAGCGCCACGAGTCAAGGCGCATCGACAACCAGCTTCGCGGTCGCGCCGGCCGCCAGGGCGACCCGGGCGAATCGCGCTTCTTCCTCTCCGCGGAGGACGACCTCATCCGCCTGTTCGCGGGCGAGCGGATCTACAAGATCCTCGACCGCCTGGGCCCGGTCGACGAGGAGGGCGAGGAGTACCCCCTCGAGGCGAAGATGCTCTCGAAGCAGATCGAGAACGCCCAGAAGAAGGTCGAGCAGCAGAACTTCCTGATCCGTAAGCGCGTCCTCGAGTACGACGACGTGATGAACGAGCAGCGCCGGGTGATCTACAAGTACCGGCGCGAGATCCTCGAGGGCCGCGACATGTCGGACGTCGCCGAGGAGGAGCTCGAGGACGTGGTCTCCGGGCTGGTGGACGAGTACACGCAGGGGGACGTCTTCGAAGAGTGGGACATTCCGGGCCTCCAGACCCGCATCTCGGCCCTGTGGCCGCTGCAGGTCGACCTCGGCGCCCTCGACGCGACCACCGACCGCGATGACATCCGTGAGGCGCTGATCAAGGACGCCCTGCGGGCCTACACGGCGCGTGAGGAGCAGTTCGGCGACGAGCTGATGCGCTATCTCGAGCGCCAGATCCTGCTCCAGATCATCGATCACCGCTGGCGCGAGCACCTCTACGAGATGGACTACATGCGCGAGGGCATCCACCTCCGCGGCTTCGCGCAGATCGACCCGCTGGTGGCCTACAAGAACGAGGGCTACTCGATGTTCCAGGAGCTGATGGCAGCGATCTGGGAGGAGTTCGCCCGCGTGATCTTCCACGTCGAGGTGAACGTCGAGCCCGCCCAGGCCCAGGAGATGTTCGAGCCCGGGGACGCCCCGCAGAGCGTCCGCTACTCCGGCGGCGGCGGCGAGCAGCCGTCGGCGATCGCCGCCGCTCGCACCCAGGCGGCCGCGGCCGGCGCGGGGGCCGCCACCGCCGCGGCGGCAGCGACGGGCGGCGACGGGAACGGATCGCAGGCCGCGACCCCGGCCGGCACCCACCGCGACGAGACCACCGGCGCCGTCGTCAAGGACGAGCACGCCAAGGTCGGTCGCAACGACCCGTGCTGGTGCGGATCGGGCAAGAAGTACAAGAAGTGCCACGGGGCCTGAGCGCCGCCGACACGATCCGCGCCTTCGTCGGCGCCTTCAACGATCGCGACCTCGACGGGTTCGCGGCGACGCTTCATCCCGATGTCGAGATCCACGCCAGCCGTGGCCTCCGCAAGGGGGTCGAGTCGGCGCGCGAGTGGGCGACCCGAGCTCCCGGTGGCGTCCAGCAGCGGATCGTGGTCGCGCGGATCGAGGCAAGCGAGAGCGGGGGGCTCGCACTGATCGTGCGCGAGTGGTGGTGGGACGAAGGAGATCCGGACGCGGAGCTCGCAGGGTCCGATGAGATGGCGTGGGTTTTCGAGCTGCGCGACGGGCTGATCTCGAGCTGGCGGTCGTTCGACGACCGCGCCGAGGCCCGGCGGGTCGCCGGCCTTCCGGCGTGAGCCTGATCGACGGCGATCACTACCCTGAGTCCATGGCCGAGGCCGCTTCATCCGAGAACGTCACCGCGCGCCTCGCGCAGGTCCGCGACGGCTTCAAGCTGCTCGCGGACTACCTTTGACCCGGCAGCGCTCGAAGCCGAGGTAGCCCGCCTCGAGGGCGAGATGCAGGCCCCCGGCTTCTGGGACGACCAGGAGACAGCCTCGAAGATCGCCACCGCGCACAAGCGCGCCCAGGGCCGGCTCTCGACCTTCCGCTCTTTGGAGGCCGACGCCGGCGACCTCGTGGAGCTGGCGGAGATGGCCGCCGACGATCCCGAGATCGCCGCCGAGCTGGGGGCGCAGCTCGAGGACGTCGAGTCGCGACTCTCGACGCTCGAGGAGGCGCGGCTGTTCAGCGGCGAGTACGACGCGGGCGACGCGGTGGTCGCCGTGCGCTCGGGAGCCGGGGGGACCGACTCCCAGGACTGGGCCGAGATGCTCCTGCGGATGTACTTGCGCTGGGGCGAGCGCCGCGGCTTCGAGGTCGAGATGAAGGAGGCCTCCGAAGGCGAGGAGGCAGGGATCAAGTCGGCCACCTTCATCGCCAAGGGCGAGAACGCCTACGGACTCTTCGCCGCCGAGCGCGGCGTCCACCGGCTCGTGAGGATCTCCCCCTTCGACGCCCAGAAGCGCCGGCACACCGCGTTCGCCCAGGTGGACGTGGCGCCGCTGGTGGACGAGGCCGTGGACGTGGACATCGACGACGAGGACCTGCGCATCGACACCTACCGGGCCTCCGGCGCCGGCGGCCAGCACGTCAACAAGACCGACTCGGCGGTGCGGATCACGCACGTGCCGACCGGGATCGTCGTCCAGTGCCAAAACGAGCGCTCGCAGACTCAGAACAAGGCCACGGCGATGCGCTTTCTGCGGGCGAAACTGCTCTCGGAGGAGGAGCGAAAGCGCGCCGAGGAGCTGGCGGCCGAGCGCGGCGAGCAGAAGGCGGCGGAGTGGGGCTCTCAGATCCGTTCCTACACGCTTCACCCGACCCAGCGGGTCAAGGACCACCGCACCGGCTTCGAGATGGGCAACGCCGATCGGGTGCTCGACGGCGACATCGACGGGTTCGTGCGGGAGTACCTGAACCGGAGCGCGAGCGGCTAGCGATGCCCGCCCGGATCGCCGTCGGCCTCTCCGACTCCTTCGACGCGGTCGAGGCGTTCTCCGACGCCGCCGAGCAGGCGCGCCGCGGCCTCGACGGCGCCGCTTGCGACCTCTGTCTGATCTTTGCGGGGGCTCCGCACCTGATCCACGCGAAGTCGCTGCTCGGCGCGGTGCAGGAGATCCTCCAGCCGCCGAGCCTCCTCGGCTGCGGGGCCGGCGGGGTCGTCGGGCCCGGGCGTGAGCTGGAGTCGGGCCCGGGCGCAGTCGTCTGGGCCGCCTCGCTTCCAGAAGCGACCATCGCCACGCACCATCTGGATGTCGAGCCGGACGAGGACGCTTCAGCCCTGGTCGGCGTGCCGGGACCGGAACAGCCGGCCGAGGCGCTGATCGTCCTCGCGGATCCCAATACGTTTCCCGCCGACGCGCTGCTGGCCGGGTTGAACGAGGATCGCCCGGGGATGCCGGTGCTGGGCGGCCTTGCGAGCGCCTCGGCCGCGGGCTCGGCGGCTCTCTTTCGGGACGGGGAGGTACGTGACACGGGGGCGGTCGCGTGTTCGATCGCGGGCGCGTCGCTGCTGCCGTGCGTGTCGCAGGGCGCGAGCCCGGTCGGGCCGGAGATGACGATCACCGCCGCCGAGGGCAACGTCATCGAAGAGCTGGCGTCAGCCCCCGCGATCGACCGCCTGCGCGAGGCGATCGGCGCGCTCCCACCCACCGAGCAGGCGCTGGCCGCCGGCGGCCTGATGCTGGGCCTGGTGATTGACGAGAACCAGCCGGAGTACGAGCGCGGCGACTTTCTCGTACGCCCCCTGATCGGCGCCGACCCCGAGTCCGGCTCCGTGGCGATCGGCGAGTCGGTGCGGGTGGGCCAGACGGTGCGAATGCACGTGCGCGACGGGACCTCCGCCGATGAGGACCTGCGCGAGGCGCTGCGCCCGCGGGTCGAGGCGCTCGGCCCCGTGGCGGGGGCGCTGCTCTTCACCTGCAACGGTCGCGGCGCCCACATGTTCGCTGCCCCCGACCACGATGCGACCACGATCGGGGACATGATCTCCGCGCCGGTCGGCGGGTTCTTCTGCGCCGGCGAGATCGGGCCAGTCGGCGGGCGCAACTTCCTTCACGGCTTCACGGCCACGCTGGCCCTCTTCCCCGCCGACTGATGGAGGCGAGCGAGCTGAGCGAGCTGGTGGCGCGAGCCCTGGCCGAGGATCTGGGCGCCGGCGATGTGACCTCTGAGGCGGTCGTGCCCGCGCAGGCGCGGGCCCGCGCGCGGATCGTCCAGAAACAGCCGGGGGTGCTCTTCGGCCTCGAGGCGGCGGCGGAGGTCTTCCGGCAGGCGGGCGCCGGTGAGCTCGATCGTCTGGCCGCCGAGGGGCGATGGCGCGACGATGTGCCGGCGGAGGCGGCGGCGGTCGAGGGCGGGGCGCGTGGGCTGCTCGCGGGCGAGCGAACCGCGCTCAACCTGCTTGGCCACCTATCGGGCGTGGCGACGCTGACGGCGCGGTTCGTAGAGGCCGTTGCGGGCTCGGGAGCGCGCGTCCTCGATACCCGCAAGACCACCCCGGGGCTGCGGGCACTGGAGAAGGCGGCCGTCGCGGCCGGTGGCGGGGTGAACCACCGCATGGGCCTCTACGACGCGATCCTGATCAAGGAGAACCACGTCGCCGTCGCAGGCGGCGTCGCGCAGGCGGCGGGGCTGGCCCGCGACGTTTGGCCGGCGATGCGGGTCACGGTCGAATGCCGCGACGCCGGTGAACTGGCCGGCGCGTTGGAGGCGGGTGCGGATCGCGCGCTGCTGGACAACATGGACACCGAGGGATTGCGGGCAGCCGTGGCCGCTCGTGACGAGGCGGGCGACGGCAAAAGACGCGTCGAGCTGGAGGCCTCCGGCGGCATCACCCTCGCCAATGCGGCGGAGGTGGCGGCCACGGGCGTCGACTTCATCTCGGTCGGAGCGCTTACGCACTCGGCCCCGGCGCTCGACCTCACCATGCTGCTCGAGTCGGTGTAAGGTCGGATCATGCCGCCGACCAAGGTGATTCGCTCGACCCGCGAGGCAATCATCATCGAGCATATGGAGTCGGAGAACCGCCACGAGTTCGACGCCACCATGGAGACGTTCGACCATCCACGGTACGAGCTGATCGCCACCGGCGATGTCCACGACGGGGCGGCGGAGGTCGCCGCCTACTTCGAGGAGACGCGCACCGCCTTCCCCGACCAGCGCAACAAGCTGATCGCGCTCCATCACGCCGACGACGCGGTGATCGTCGAGGCGATGCTCTACGGAACCCACGACGGCCCCTACCGTGGGCTGCCGCCGACCGGTCGCAAGTTCGAGATGCGCTTCTGCGCGATGTTCATCTTCGAGGAGGACCGGCTGGTATGCGAGCGCGTCTACTTCGACGCGAACACGGTCCTCCGCCAGCTCGGCATCGCTCACGATCCGCTGACGCTGAAAGGCCGGGTGGCGACCGTCCTCAACCACCCGTTCACGGTCGGCCGCGCCGTGGCGCGCCAGCTCACGGGCCGCTAGGCGCGGCGCGCCGCCCCCAAGCCGAGTTTGCGGAGTTGTGCCGCCCATAACGGCACAATCGCGCAAAGTCACCCCACCGCCCACGCCAGACGAGCGACCAGAACCCCGCGCTACTTCAGTAGCCGCGAGAGCCGGCGGTCCTTCAGGACCTTGCCGCCTGTCTGCTCGGCCGGGCAGTAGTTCGTCTGGTGCTCAGAGAAGAAGACGGCCTCGATCGTCGTGCCGCAGCGGGGGCAGGGCTCGCCCTCGCGCTTGTGGACCTGGAGGGGCATCGGCATCTTGTTGGGGACCTCCTCGCCCACGACCTGCTCGTAGTGGTCGATCGCGTCGCCCAGCACGTGAAGGGCGCCGTGGAGGCGGCCGACTTCGTCCTCGTCGAGCTCCGAGCCCTTCCTGAACGGGGAGAGTTTCGCCTCCCAGAGGATCTCGTCCACCCAGCTGCGGCCGATCCCGGCGATCGAGCGCTGGTCGCGCAGGAGGGGATGGAGGTGCCGCGGCTGGTGGATGGCTTCGGCGAGCCGATCCAGTGGGAGCTCCGGCCAGGCTTCGGGCCCGAGCGTGGCGACCATCTCGTCTTCGGCCACCCTGCCCTCGCGCAGCAGCTTCACCCAGGCGCGCTGCTTCGTTCCGAACTCGCGCAGGCGCAGCTCGCGCCCGTCGGTGAGGCGGATGAGCACGCGGGAGGCGCGGTCCTTCGCCGACGCCCGCTTCTCGAAGAGCTGCAGCCGGCCTGCCGACATCAGGTGCACGAGCAGCTCGAGCGGCTCCTCGCCTCCGGCGAAGCGCACGATCGGCATCTTCCCGACACGGCCGGTGCCCTCCACGCTCATCCCGGCGAGCGCCTGCAGCGGCGGATCGAAGGTCTTGAGCGCGACCATGCCCGGCGAGGCCGCCGACTCGACCTCGGCCCCCTCCAGCGCTGCGCCGAGGCGGCGGGCCGCGATCTCGACCTCGGGAAGCTCAGGCATGGGCTCTGGGTGGGGTCATCGGATCCCGGTAGAATGTAGGAAGTTCATTCGCCTCGGTTTGAGGCTGGTCAGAGGGACCAGCACGGGCCGGCGAACATAGGAAAGGCGCTAGGGATGCAAGAGCTCCCGACACTCCAGCCCATCACGACACCCGACCTCTCGCGGGAGGACGTCGAGCGGATGACCGCCGAGGTCCGCGCCCTCGCGGCCGAGCGTGACGCCGTGATCCTCGCCCACAACTACCAGGTGCCCGAGATCCAGGACGTCGCCGACTTCACCGGCGACTCGCTCCAGCTCTCGCGCCAGGCGGCGTCCACCGACGCCGAGGTCATCGCCTTCTGCGGCGTCCACTTCATGGCCGAGACCGCGTCGGTCCTCTCCCCCCAGAAGACCGTCCTCATCCCCGACCTCGGCGCCGGCTGCTCGCTCTCCGACTCGATCAACGCCGACCAGCTGCGCGCCTGGAAGGCCGAGCATCCCGGCGCCGTCGTCGTCATGTACGTCAACACGTCGGCGGAGGTCAAGGCCGAGACCGACTACTGCTGCACCTCCTCGAACGCGGTCAAGGTCGTCGAGCACATCTGGGCCACCCGCGGGCCCGAGACCGAGATCCTCTTCGGACCCGACATGTGGCTGGGCTCGTTCGTGGCCCGCGAGCTGGGCCTGCCCGACGACCCCGACCGCTACGCGCGCTTCCACGTCTGGGACGGCGAGTGCCACGTCCACGCCGGCATCCGCCCGGAAGACATCACCTCGGTGCGCGCCGAGCACCCCGGCGCCGAGTTCCTGATCCACCCCGAGTGCGGGTGCTCGACGCAGGCCCTCGAGTACGTGGCCTCGGGCGACATCGCCTCCGACGGCGTCCACATGCTCTCGACGTCGGGGATGCTCAAGCACGTCGAGGCCAACCCGGGCGGCGAGTTCATCGTCGCCACCGAGAACGGGATGCTCTACCCGCTCCAGCAGGCCGCCCCGGAGGCGAAGCTGGTCGAGGCCAACCGGATGGCCTTCTGCAAGTACATGAAGATGATCACGCTGCCGAAGCTCCGCGACGGCCTGCGCGAGATGAAGTTCGAGGTGAAGGTGCCACCCGAGCTGGCCGAGCGCGCCCGGGTGCCGATCGAGCGGATGGTCGCGATCGGCTGAGGTGAGGCGGTTCGCTCTGGCCGCCGCGACCTGCTCGATCGTCCCACGACCGTGCAATTTGCGGGTAGCCGCAGCAGCGGGTTCCGTCCACGGCCGGGCATAGCCTCGTTCCCGGTGGCGTCACCTGAACGTCAGAGCACATCCGAGGCGGCTCCGGCCGGTACGCTCGGCGGGATGAGTCACCTGAGGCCCGTGCCCGACCCGAAACCGCCGGCGCGCGGCTCCGAGGGCGCCGGCGAGACCGCCTCGATCACCGAGCTCGAGCGGTGGGCGACGATGCTCCGCGCGGAGTGCGTGCGGATGCTCGCCGTCGCGAAGTCCGGGCACCTCGACTCCTCGCTTTCGGCGGCCGACATCGTCGCCGCGCTGTACTACCGGGTGTTGCGCCACGACCCCGCGAACCCCGCTTGGCCGGAGCGCGACCGGTTCGTCCTCTGCAAGGGGCATGCGGCGCCGATCCAGTACGCGGCGCTGGCGCACAACGACTACTTCCCGCTGGAGGATCTGATGGGTCTGCGTCAGATCGGCGCCCAGCTCCAGGGCCACCCCGACATGAGCCGCACCGAGGGCGTCGAGGTCGCCACGGGCTCGCTGGGGCAGGGCCTGTCGATGTGCGTGGGCATCGCGCTCGCGCTGCGCCTCGACGGGCTGGACGACACCGCGCACGTCTTCGGCCTGCTCTCCGACGGCGACATCCAGGAGGGCCAGACCTGGGAGGCGGCCACCGCGGCGCCGCATTTCGGCGTCACCAACCTCACCGCGATCGTCGACTACAACCACCTGCAGACCGACGGCACGACCGAGGAGGTCATGGACACCGGCGACGTGCGGGCCAAGTTCGAGGCTTTCGGCTGGGACACGGTCGAGATCGACGGGCACGACATGGGCGCGATCGTCGATGCCCTCGAGCGCAGCCGAACCCTGGAGCGCCCCGCCGCCATCGTCTGCCAGACGAAGAAGGGCCGCGGCGTCTCCTCGATGGAGGGCCGCTTCGGGTTCCACGGCAAGCCGCCGACTCCCGAGCAGGCGACCGAGGCGCTCGAGGAGCTCGACGCGAAGCTCGAGGCCCAGACCAAGGCGCTCCACGGGGAGGAGGCCTGATGGCCGCCGGCGCCGTCACCGAGCCCACCGCGACCCGGCAGGCGTACGGAAACGCACTGGTCGAGCTGGGCGAGGCGCATGAGGACGTGGTTGCCCTCGACGCCGACCTGGCCGTCTCCACGCAGTCGATGAAGTTCGGCAAGCGCTTCCCCGAGCGCTTCTTCAACTGCGGAGCCGCCGAGGCGAACATGATGTCGATGGCGTGCGGCCTCGCCGCCACGGGCAAGCGGCCGTACTGCTCCACGTTCGCGATCTTCGCGTCGGGGCGCGCCTACGACCAGGTGCGCCTGGGGATCGCCCACAACGAGCTGCCGGTGCGGATCGGCGCCTCCCACGGCGGCGTCTCCCTCGGTGAGGACGGCGCCTCACACCAGATGATCGAGGACATCGCGCTGATGCGGGCGATGCCGCGAATGCAGGTGATCGTCCCCGCCGACTACAACCAGGCCTACCGGGCGACGATGGAGTCCTACGAGCGCGACGAGCCGATGTACATGCGCTTCGGCCGGCCGGCTACGCCGGTCGTCTACGAGGACATCCCCGAGACCCTCGGCGACGGGGTCGACGTGGTGCGAGAGGGCAAGGACATCACGATCGTCGCCACAGGGCACATGGTGTGGCGGGCATTGGACGCCGCCGAGTCGCTCGAGCGCGAGGACGGCGTCGAGGCCGAGGTCCTGAACGTCGCGATCATCAAGCCACTCGACTCCGGCACGGTGCTGGAATCGCTCTCGAAGACCGGAGTCGCGGTCACGGCCGAGGAGCACCGGGTCGCGGGGGGGCTTGCCGACGCGGTCCGCGAGGTAGCCGCCGAGCAGCACCCCGTGCCGATCTTCGCGGTCGGAATGGGCGATGAGTTCGGCGTCTCTGGGACTGGCGAGGCGTGCATGGAGCACTTCGGCCTCACCGCTCGCGGGATCGCCGACCGCGTCCGCGAGGCGCTCGTGCTGAAGCCGATCGTCTCGCGGCCGCCCCTGTTCGGCCCCGAGTGGACCTAGCCGGCGGTGGACGAGGGCCTGCTGTAGGCTCGCGTCAGTGGACTTGGGGGCCTCACCTGACTGCCGGGGGTTCGCGGCCGCGGCCGCCGCGCTTCTCGCTGGCATCGTTCCCGTGGCCTCGGCCTCCGGCCAGGGCTCGGCCGGCTTGGATGCCCCGCTCGGGGCATCGCCGTTCCCGGGGGCCAAGGTCGAGCGCGTGGTGCCAGCGAAGCCGAAGCACACCGAGCTCGAGCCGGGGGACTCGCGGCGGACCATCCAGGTGAAGTTCGACGAGGGCACGTTCGTCCGCGAGCGCGGCGGCGAGTTCACGACGCTCGAGGCCGACCGACTGGGCCCGCTCCGAGCAGTGATGGACCGGTATCCAGGCGCTCGGATCGCACGGATCTTCAACGCCGCCTCCGAAGCGACTCTCGACCGCCAGTCCGACCGGATCGAGCGGACCTCTGGGCGTGAGCTCGCCGACCCCAACCTCTGGTACCAGCTCACGCTTCCGGCCGGGACCGATCTCGAGGCCCTGATCGATGGGCTGAACGCGCTCGCGATCGTCGAGATCGCCGAGCCGGAGCCGAACGACATCGAGCCCAACCATGCCGGGCCGACACCCTCCTTCGTCGCGCAGCAGGACTACCGCGAGATGGCCCCGACCGGGATCGACGCCGACTACGCCGGCACCGTCCTCGGTGGCCGGGGCAGCCAGGTGGAGATCATCGACATCGAGCGGGCGTGGCAGTTCACGCACGAGGATCTGTCGAAGGCGGACGGCGCGCTGATCGCGAACGGGACCCCCCAGCTTCCGGCCGACAACGACCACGGCACCGCGGTGATCGGCGAGATGGTCGGTGACGCGAACACCTTCGGCGTCACCGGCGCCGCGGACCAGGCGGACCTCGGGCTTGTCAACCGGCTGAACGACGAGAACACCTCGCTCGCGACCGCGATCGACGTCGCGCGGATGAACCTCGTGGCGGGGGACGTCATGATCATCGAAGTCCAGATCGACGGCCCGAACGGCAACTGCGCGGCGGGGGACCAGTCGGGATGCGTGCCCGTCGAATGGTCGGCCGCCAACTACGACGCGATCACCACGGCGACCGCGGCCGGGATCATCGTCATGGAACCGGCGGGCAACGGCAACGAGGATCTCGGCGACACGGCGATCTATGGAGGGCCCCCGTTCCCCAGCGGCAAGGCCGACTCCGGCGCGATCATGGTCGGCGCGGCCAACCACCCGGGATGCACCACTCCGGTCCACGGCCGCTCCAGCTTCTCCAACTTCGGCCCGCGGGTGGACTACCACGGCTACGGCGAGTGCGTGGTCACGACGGGGTACGGAGACCTCCAGACGGACCCGAACGGAGCGGACTTCTTCTACACGGACACGTTCGGAGGCACCTCGAGCGCGACGCCGATCGTGACGAGCGCGGCCGCCGTCCTCTCCAGCGTCGCCCAGCAAAACGGCGACGCGGATGGTCTCGATTCGTTCCAGGCCCGCGCCGCGCTGGCCCCGGGGGCGACGGCGCAGGAGCTGGCCATGGGCTCGCTGGCGGGCAATATCGGACCGATGCCGAACCTCCGGGCTGCGCTGGGCGGCCCGACGGCCGACGCCGGAGGCCCCTACGCCGGCTCCGAGGGCAGCTCGATCCCCCTCGACGGGAGTGGCTCCTCGGATCCCCTGCCCGGGTCGATCACCGCCTACGAGTGGGACCTCGACAACGACGGCGCCTACGACGACGCCACGGGGGTCAATCCCTCGTTCCAGGCGGGCGACAACGGCGTCTACCCGATCGGCCTTCGGGTCACGGACGACGACGGCAACATGGTGACCGACGACTCGACCGTGACGCTCAGCAACGTCGCTCCGACCACCACCGTCGATCCCAACCAGGACGATGAGATCGCCGAGGGCGACACGCTGAACGCCGAGGCGACGTTCACCGACCCCGGCTACGACGACACCTACGCCGGCGTGATCGACTGGGGCGACGGTGATCTCGACGACCCCGCCGCCGTCGCCGTCAACACCCAGGGCCCGCCCCAGGACGAGGGCGACATCTCGGGCTCCCACGTGTATCCGACTCCGGGCACCTACACAATCACCCTGGCCGTCCAGGACGATGACTCCGGCCAGGGTGACGATCAGTTCACGCTCACCGTCGTGCCGCGCTGCCAGGGCCAGCCGTCGACGGTCGTGGGCACGCCGGGTGACGACGACCTTCACGGCACCAGCGGAGACGACGTGGTCTTCGCGGGCGGCGGGGACGACGAGATCCGCACCGGCGACGGCGATGACCTCGTCTGCGCGGGCCAGGGCGAGGACAGGACCGCCGGGCGCGCCGGTGACGACGTCATCTTCGACTCGGCCGGCGACGGCGTGCTCACGGGCAGCGCCGGCCACGACGTGCTCTTCGGAGCCCTCGGCGCCGACGTGTTGTCAGGTGGGCCGGGGGTCGACTTCCTCGAGGGCGCCGCCGGGCCCGACGACATCAACGGGGGGGCGGGCAGGGACAGCTGTGACGCCAGGCCAGCCGACAGGGTGAGGCGCTGCGAGTCATGAGCGCCCGCCCGCTTCGCATCGCATCCACGCTGGCGGCGCTCGCCACGCTCGGGCTCGCCACGAGCGCGCTCGGCGGGGACGCCAAGGGCGCCCCGACCGAGTGCCGCGGGGTCCCGGCCACGATCGTCGGCTCCGCAGGCGGCGAGACCCTCCAGGGCACCGCGGGCCCCGACGTGATCTCCGCCGGCCACGGTGGCGACATCGTCCACGGCGCCGGCGGCAACGACGTGCTCTGCGGCGGTAGCGGCGGTGATCAGGTGCTGGGCGAGGGCGGCTCCGACGAGGTCCACGGCGGCGAGGGCGGCGACATCGGCGAGGGCGGCTCCGGCAACGACGACATCCGCGGCCAGGACGGAATCGACTCCCTGCGCGGGCGCGCGGGCGACGACGACATCCGCGGCGGCCGAGGCGCCGACACCATGAACGGGGGCCCCGGCTCTGACTCCTGCTCGCAGCGGCCGAACGACATCCAGCACAACTGCGAATAGGACCGGCGGGGCGGGGCCGCACGCCGCGGGGCTCCAAGCCGGCCATCCATTGTCACCTCAGGGTCGCTGAGCGACCCTGAGTCGACAACCGACGGGGGGCCGTCCAGGCACGGGTGCGACCGCCGCGTGAGCGAAGTGTGAGCGGTCGCTAACGCGGTTCGCTACCCTGCGACTGCGGCTTCGCTTGCGCGATCGGGGGGATAGGAACCCGGCGCAGGAATAGCGGGGGCGCCGAAGAAAGAACGATGCGCATGGCCCGACAGGGGACACAGCAAAGGCGTGGACGCGCCGTGAGAGGACGCCGCGGCGACGCGCGCGGGCACCGCCCGGACGGGTTTCGCCCGCCCATCGTCGAGCTGCGCGACGCCACGGTCGTGTACCCGGGCGGCCACGTCGGCCTCGAGCGCGTGTCGCTTCAGGTCGAGCGCGGGGAGTTCGCGTTCGTGGTCGGGCCCACCGGGTGCGGGAAGTCGACCCTGATCAAGATGCTGATCCGCGAGGTCGGCGCCGCCAGCGGACGGGTGCTCATCGCCGGCCGTGACATCGAGCAGATCTCCGATAAGAAGGTCCCGCTGCTTCGCCGACGTATCGGCACCGTCTTCCAGGACTTCAAGCTCCTCCCGAACCGCACCGTCTATGACAACGTCGCGTACGCGTTGCAGGTGATCGGCGCCCCTCGCTCGGACATCCGCAGCAAGGTGCCCGAGATCATCCGCCTGGTCGGCCTGCAGGCGAAGATCCACAACTATCCCGACCAGCTCTCCGGCGGCGAGCAGCAGCGCGTATCGATCGCCCGCGCGTTCGTCAACCACCCGCCCCTCCTGCTGGCCGACGAGCCCACCGGCAACCTCGATCCCGAGACGTCGATCGGGATCATGCAGCTTCTGTACCGGATCAACCGCACCGGGACCACGGTGCTGGTGGTCACCCACGACCGCGAGATGGTGGACAAGATGCGCCGCCGAGTGATCGCGCTCGAGGAGGGCCGCCTGGTCCGCGACGAGGCCGGCGCCACCTACCACGACGAGTCCACCCAGGAGTTCGCCGTTCGCCTGCGTGGCGAGATGGGCGTGGGGCTCGAAGGACAGATAAACGGGGACAGCCAGTAGCGATGGGCCGCGTCGTCTTCTTCATCTCCGAGGCCTTCCGGGCGCTGCGCCGCCAGGCCGCGCCCAGCTTGGCGGCGATCGTGACGATCGTGGTCACCACCCTGCTCCTGGGCGTGCTGATCCCCGTGCTGCGGGCCAGCGAGGGCACCGCGCAGGACGTGCGCAGCCAGATCGGGCTGAACGTCTTCCTCTTCAACGACATCTCGGACGCCAAGGTCGCCAAGGTCCGCGACCAGATCGCCGGAATCGACCACGTCACGGGCGCCGAGTTCATCTCGAAGTCAGAGGCGGTCAAGATCCTCGACGAGCGGCTCGAGGGCGGCCTCAAGGGCAGTCTCGGCGAGCTGCGCGCGAACCCCCTCCCGCCCTCCTTCGACGTCTCGATCGACGATCCCGACAACCTCGAGTCGGTCACGGCGGCCCTGCAGCCGGCCGGCCCCAGCGGCAAGCCGCAGCCCATCAATCCGGCGATCGAGGAGGTGGTCGACCAGCGTCAGGACGCGCGCGACATCCGCCAGGTCACCGGCGCCGTGAAGATCGTCCTGCTCGTGATCGCGGTCCTGCTCCTCGTTGCCTCGCTGCTTCTGGTCGCGAACACGATCCGCCTCTCGATCTACGCGCGCCGCCGCGAGGTTGAGGTCATGCGGCTCGTCGGCGCCACCAACTGGTTCATCCGCTGGCCGTTCATGATCGAGGGGATGATCGTGGGCCTTACCGGCGCGGTGATCGCGGTCGGCATACTTGTACTCGGCAAGGTGACCATCCTGGACCCGCTCGCTGCGGATTTCAATCTCATCGACAACTTCTCCAGCGTCAGCTTCGTGCCGCTGGTCGTCATGCTGATCGCCTCGGCGGTCGTCGTCTCCGCTCTGGGCAGCGGGGTCACCCTCCGGCGCTTCCTGCGCGTCTAGAGCGCCTTGGCGGGCACCGAACCCGGCGGCGACGCTCCGCGCCGTGGTGGATTCCTCCGCGGGCTTGCCGTGGGACTCGTGGTCGGCGGCGTCCTCGCGCTCGCGGTGGGGGGGCTCACGTCCCTCCTCGACGAGGAGCCGACGCTGCCCGACGAGGCGCGAGAGATCATCGAGGACAAGTACTTCCGTGACGTCGACGCGGCCACGCTGGAGGGTTCGTCGGTGCGGGGGATGGTCGACGAGCTGCGCAAGCGCTACGACGACGAGTTCTCCCATTATTTCGGCCCCAAGCAGCTTCAGGAGCTGAACGCGGCGACCTCGGGCGAGTTCTCCGGCGTCGGCCTCACCGTCACCGAGGTGAAGCGCGGCCTGCGGGTGGCGAGCGTGCTGGAGAACACCCCGGCCCAGGACGCCGGCATCGAGCGCGGCGACTTGGTCGTGGCCGTGGACGGCAAGGGCATCGCCGGCACCCCGGCCGACGTCGCGTCGGCGCGCATCAAGGGGCCCCCGGGCACCAAGGTCGAGCTGCGCGTCGAGCCGGTGGACGGAGCCGAACCGCGCGACGTGGTGCTCCAGCGCGCCGAGGTCCGGGTGCCGGCCGTCGACGGCGAGATCGTCCGGACGCCGACGAGCGAGGGGCCCCGGAAGGTCGCCTACGTGCGCTTCGCCACCTTCTCCGAGGGCGCCCACGGCGAGCTGCGGGAGACCATCGAGCGACTGTTCCGCGAGGGGGCCGAGGGGCTCCTGCTCGACCTGCGCGGCAACGGCGGCGGCCTGCTCAACGAGGCCGTGCTGTCGGCGGGGACGTTCGTCGAGGACGGCGTGGTCGTCTCCACCTCCACCCGCAGCGGGGGCGACCGCGACTATCAGGCGCCCGGCGAGGCGCTGGAGGAGCGCCCCACGGTCGTCCTCATCAACCGCGACACCGCCTCGGCCGCCGAGATCCTCGCCGCTGCCCTCCAGGACTACGAGCTGGCGAGACTGGTCGGGACCCGGACGTTCGGCAAGAACACCGTGCAAGAGGTGATCGGCCTCAGCGCCGGCGGCGCCCTGGATCTGACGATCGGCGAGTACGTGACCTCCGAGGGCGAGTCTCTGGCCGACGACGGCGTCCAGCCCGACGTGCCGGCCAGGGACGACCCGGACACGCCAGCGGACGAGGGGCGGGAGGGCGGCTTGGAGGAGCTGGGCTCGCTGCTCGGCGGCTGATGGCCCGGTTAACCGAGGCCTCTGAGCGGGTCGTCGCCGTCGTCGCCAAGCGGGGGAAGTTCCGCGTGGCGGAGCCGCTCTTCGACCCGGGAGCCCAGCTTCCGCTGAGCGGCGGGGGCGCTGCGGTGGGGGCGATGGTCCTCGTCGAGAAGGCTGCGGGCGCGAACCGCCTGATCGGAGAGTTGGGCTCGCCCAAGCGAGCCGCCGACGTCGTGGCAGCGATGATCTGGGAGGCCGGGCTCGAGCGCGGCTTTGACGAGGACGTCGAGCGCGAGGCTTCGTCGGCGTCGGGCCGGGCCGGCCGTGGCGGGCGCCGAGACCTGACGGCGCTTGACACCTTCACCGTGGACCCGGCGACCGCGCGTGACTTCGACGACGCCGTTTCCGCCCAGCCCGACGGCGATGGGGTTCGCCTCTGGATTCACATCGCCGACGTCGCCGCGCACGTTCGCCCCGGCTCGGCGCTGGAGACCGAGGCGCTCGCGCGGGGAACCAGCGTCTACGTGCCGGGCACCGTGGAGCCGATGCTCCCGCTGTCCCTGTCCGGAGATGCCTGCAGTCTCGCCCCGGGGGTCGAGCGCCTGGCGGTCACGATGGAGGTCCGCCTCGACGCGGGGGGCACCGTGCGCGAGCCCACCTTCTACCGCAGTGTCATCCGTTCCGACGCCCGGCTCGACTACGACCAGCTGGACCGGATCTTCGCCGAAGC
This sequence comes from Solirubrobacterales bacterium, assembly GCA_051004675.1. Lineage (GTDB taxonomy): Bacteria > Actinomycetota > Thermoleophilia > Solirubrobacterales > 70-9 > JBDTSW01. The sequence continues at coordinate 7,867 of JBPCKC010000013.1, read as the reverse complement.
GGAGCGCGCGCCGGACCCCCTCGGCGACTCGATCGCGTGCGCCCGCCGGGCGGCGGCGGTCCTCGCCGACGCTCGCCGGCAGGACGCGCTGGAGGTCGAGAGCGCCGAGCCCGAGTTCGAGTTCGGCTCCGACGGCGAGGTCATCGCCGCCCGCGGCAGCGTCCAGACCGAGGCCCACCGCCTGATCGAGCACCTCATGATCCTCACCAACGAGCAGGTAGCTGCACTCCTGGAGGCTCGCCGGGTGCCCACCCTCTACCGGGTTCACGAGGCGCCTGACCCGCAGCGGGTCGGCCTGCTCTTCGATCAGCTGGCGGCCCTCGGCGTGCCGGCGCCGGCCCTCCCGCGGAACCTCCAGCGCCAGGAGGCGGGCGCTCTGGTCGCCGAGGCCAGTCGCGCCGTCGCCCAGGAGGCCTCGCGCCGTGGCCACGGTCGCGCGGCGTATACATCCCTCATCCTGCGCTCGCTCCAACAGGCCGTCTACAGCCATCGCAACATCGGGCACGCCGGGCTGGGGAGCGCTGCCTACGCGCACTTCACCTCGCCGATCCGCCGCTACCCGGACCTCGTCGCGCACCGCGGCCTGCTGTCCGCGATCGGGGCGGGGGAGGAGCAGCCCTCCCAGAGCCACGTCGAGGAGGCGGGGCGGCGGAGCTCGGAGCTCGAGCGCGAGGCGATGGGCCTCGAGCGGCGGGCCGACCGCGTCTGCGCGGCGTTCCTGCTGGAGCGCGAGCTGTACTCGCGGGGCTGGGACACGCGCTTCGAGGGTGAGGTCTCCGGACTGGTGGGCGGCGGGGCCTTCGTGCGCTTCGCCGGCGAGCTGGCCGACATCTACGAGGGATTCCTCCCGGCCAGGACCCTGAAGGGCGACTACTACGACCTCAACGAGACCGAGACCGCCCTCGTCGGTCGCCGCCACGGCCACGTCATCCGGCTGGGCGACCCGGTCACGGTGGCCGCGACGGGGATCGAGACCGCTCGCGGGCGGGTGGACCTCGAGCCCGCGATCGAGCGGGCGCCAGCCGAGAAGGGGCCCCGAAAGCGCCCCCCCGCGAAGCGCCCTCGCCAGACGCCGCGCCGCGCCCAGGGGACCCGCGAGGGACGCGGCGGCCGACGCCGGCGGCGGGGGTAGGGGGGTGGCCAAGAAGGCAAAGCGCAAGGTCGACCCGGGTGACGTCGCCAGCAACCGCCGCGCCCGCCATAAGTACGAGATCCTCGAACGCTTCGAGGCCGGGCTCGAGCTGCGCGGCAGCGAGGTGAAGGCGCTGCGGGAGGGCAAGGCGCAGATCGCGGAGGCCTATGCCGTCGTCAGCGACAACGAGGTCTGGCTGCGCGGCGCCTACATCCCGCCGTACGAGCCGGCGTCGCTGGAAAACCACGAGCCCGAGCGGCCGCGAAAGCTCCTGCTGCATCGCCGCGAGATCGACCGCCTGATCGGGCAGACCCAGCAGAAGGGCCTGACCCTCGTCCCGCTGCGCATCTACTTCAAGGGTTCGCGGGCGAAGCTCGAGGTGGCGCTCGTGCGGGGCAAGGAGGGCCGCGATCGCCGCCGCGAACTTCGCGATCGCGACCAGCAGCGCGAGATCGATCGCGCCCTGAGCGAGCGCCGCAAAGGGCGCTGAGAGCTGCATGATCGCCGCCGTCGAGCTCACCGAGCATGCGTGCGCTGGTGCGAAGTGAGACGATCCCAGGGATGCCTTCTTTCCGGTTGAAGCGCAGCAACGAGGGGGATCAGCCGCCTGCGGCGGCGAGCGCGGGCGATCCCGCGCAGACCCCGCCGACTTCCCCCGAGGACGCGGATCCGGCCGCATCCGCGTCCGTCACCGAGGACCCGCCCCCCGCAGCGGCCGGGGCCGCCCCGGCGTCCGCGCCCCAGGGGCCAGGTTCCGCATCCGCTGCATCCACCGGCCCCCCCGGAACGCCGCCACCAGCCCCCCCGCCCGCGCTCATCCCCTCGGAGTCGCCGCGAGAGCGCAAGCGTCGCGAGCGCGCTCAGAAGAAGCTGGCCGCAGCCGCCGAGAGCGAGGCGAAGGCGGCGGAGAAGAAGCGCGCCGCCGAGGAGGCGAAGGCGGCGAAGCTCGCGCAGAAGCAGGCCAAGGAGGCCGCCAAGCAGGCGAAGAAGGCCGAACCGCCCGCCTCGGCGCAACAGCATGCCGCTCCGCCGGCAGCTTCGCCGCAAGAGGGCGCCGCCGCGCCGTCCGCGGGAGCCCCGGAGCCCCCCACGCCTCAACCCCAGCCGACCGCGGCGGCCTCCCCGGCCGGTCAGTCCGCCGTCGAATCGCCGACCACCCCCTTGCCTCCCGCCGCGCCGTCCGAGCGCGACGCGAAGAAGGCAGCCCGCCAGCAGAAGCAGGACGCCAAGGCCCAGGAGAAGCAGCGCGCGCAGGCCGAGCGTCAGCAGGCGATCAGCGAGCGAAGGGCCAGACGCGACGAGCAGAAGGCCGCCAAGTCCCAGCAGCGCCAGGCCGAGAAGGCCGCCAAGGTCGCGCGCAAGGCCGCGAAGAAGGACACGGCCCAGCAGGCCCAGCCGCAGGTCCCGGTTCCGGTGCCGGGGCCGTTGCCCGCCGGCACAGGACCCGGCCCGGCGAGCGCGGGGCAGGCGACGCAGCCGCAATCGCCGGTCGCCGCTCCGCGCGAGGTGAGCACGGAGGAGTTCGCCGTTCTGTCGTCTCCCGCCGCCGTAGGGGGCGAGCAACCGGGGCCCGATGAGGCGCCGCCCGCCTCCGAGGGACCCGATGTGCCCGCGGCGCCGGGGGCGGTGGACGCCTCTTCGGACGAGCGCAAGCTGCGCGAGGCCACCGAGCGTGAGGCCATGGCGCGTCTGGAGCGCAGCGAGCGCGCGTCGGAGCAGGAGCGCATTCGGGCCGAGGAGGAGCGCATTCGAGTCGAGGCGGACCGCCGTATCCGTGAGGTCGAGGAGATGCAGCGCGGCGCCGAGGAGCGCGTCCGCGAGGCTCGCACCGAAGCTGAGGATCGTGTTCGCCAGGCGGCCGAGGAGGCAACCCACGCGGCCGAGGAGCGGCTGCGGGCCGAAGCCGATAAGGAGGGCCCCCGCCGAGCCGCGCTGCTGCAGGAATTGAAGGACGCCGAGCGCCAGCTCGTTGAGCGCCGCACGCAGGAGGAAGAGCTGGCTCGCGAGCTCCAGGAGACCGAACGGCGACTCGCCGACAGCCAGCAGCGGACGGTCGAGGCCCTCGAGACCGCCGCCCAGCGGCTCGAGGAGGTCGAGGCTCGTGCGGCCCAGGCCGAGGCCCGGGCGTCTCGCGCCGAGCGCCTTGCCTCGCTGAAGGCCGAGGAGGTCGACCGCGAGCGCCGCCTCCGCGAGATGCTCAACCGCATCGCCGAGGCCGAGCGGCGCGCCGGCGCGGCCGAGGATCGCGCGCGCGAGGCCGTGGAGAGCATCAGCGCTCCGCTGCCCGAGATCGACGTGGAGAAAATCTTCGGGGACTCGGAGGAGGGTGGCGGCGACGAGCCTGCGGACGAGCGTTCGGCCTCCGAGCCGCCGAGCGAATCCGAGTCCTCCAGCGAATCCGAGCCCTCCAGCGAATCCGAGCCCCCGAGCCCCCCGGAGTTGCCGGGCGACTCCGAGGCACCGCTCACGCGCCCGGCAGACGACTTGCCGAGATGGGTCTCAGAGGGAAAGAGGGTCGCGCCGCTGCCGCCCGTCGTGGCGTCGGCCTCGTCGTCCACCGCCGAGGCGCCCGCCCCGCCGATGCCCGCGCCCACACCCGCGCCCACACCCCCCGACCCCTCACCGCCGGCGCCGCCCGCGGCCCCCCCGGAACCCTCGCCGCCGCCGCCGGATCCCCAGCCGCCCGACCCCTCACCGCCGGCGCCCGAGCCCGCTCCCGAGCCGCCGGTGCCCGAGCCCGCGCCGGACCCGCCTCCGGCAGAGCCGGAGTCCGCGGCTTTCGACCAATCGACGCCCGAGCCGAGCGGCGGCTCACTCGCCATCAACGAAGCGACCTACGAGGACCTACGCGAGCTGGGCCTGTCGGTCACCCAGACGGGACGGGTGCTGGCCTATCGCGAGCGTATCGGCGGCTTCGCAGCAATCGACGACCTCGACCAGATCCCAGGGTTCCCGCGCGCGTTCCTCGATGACCTGAAGGGCCGGGTCCGGGTCTAGGTCCCCGCCGGCGCGCTCGCCTCTAGAGCCCGTACTCCTCCAAGAGCTTCAGCCAGATCTCGCTGCGGGTCGGGTAGGCGGCCACAGAGTGCCAGAGGCGCTCGAGGGGGACCTCGCCGACGACCGCTACCGTGGCCGCGTGGAGCCAGTCGCTGACGTCCGTTCCCACGAACGTCGCGCCGACCACCACCTCACGCTCCTCGTCGATCACCAACCTGCTGGTGCCCGGCGTGTTGCGGCCGTGGAAGCTGGCCCCGGCGGTCCCGGCGGTGTCCTGGTCCACCGCGCGGGCCCTCACCCCCGCCTCGCGCGCCGAGGCCAGCGTGTGGCCGACCGCGGCCGCCTGCGGCTCGGTGAAGACGACCTGCGGCACGCCCGCGTGGTCCTGCGTCGCGGCGACGTCCTTGCCCAGGACGTGATCGGCGCAGATGCGCGCCTGGTACTTGCCCATGTGGGTCAGAAGGGCCCTGCCGTTCACGTCGCCCACCGCGTACAGCCACTCGCTGCCGGCCACGCGCATCTGATCGTCGACCTCGATGTACTTCCCACCCTCGACGCCGACCGACTCGAGGCCGATCCCGTCGGTGCGCGGCCGCCGGCCGATCGCGACGAGCACCGTGTCGCCCTCGATCGCGCTGCCGTCAGAGAGGGCGACGTGCGCCACCTTCTCACCCGAGACCGACTTGGCCTCCACGCCCAGATGCAGCTCGACCCCGCTCGCCTCGAGCCCGGCGGCGATCTCCGCGCTCGCGAACTCCTCGAGGTTCGGGACCAGCCGCGGCTCCGACTCGACCAGCGCGACGCTCGAGCCCAGGGTTGCGTACGCCTGCGCGAGCTCGGCGCCCACGGGCCCGCCGCCCAGCACCAGCAACCGCCCGGGGACCTCGGCGGCGACGGTCGCCTCGCGGTTCGTCCAGGGCTCGACCTCGGCCAATCCCCCGATGGGGGGGATCGCGGCGGTCGTGCCGGTGGCGATCACGACGGCCCGCTTGGCGCGGAGCGCGGTGTCTGCGGCCCAGACCAGGCGCTCGCCCTCCAGCCTCCCCTCGCCGCGGAACAGCTCGATGCCGCGCGCCTCCAGCCAGGGGAGCTGACCGGAGTCATCGCGCTCCTTGATGACCTCGTCACGGCGCAGCAGCGTCGCCTGGGGGTCAACCTCGCCCGTCACGGCGCCCGCGGCGCCGGGCACCCGGCGAACCTCCGCCAGCGCCTGCGCCGGCCGCAGCAGGGCCTTCGACGGCATGCACGCGTAGTAGGAGCATTCCCCGCCCACCAGATGGCCTTCGACGATGGCCACGCTCAGGCCTCCGTCCGCGAGGCGTCCAGCGCAGACCTCTCCCGACGACCCCGCGCCGACCACGACGGCGTCGAACTCCCGCTCGCTCATCCGTCGGACCTTCGCAGACCGCTAGACGTCGGAGAAGTCGCGCTCGAGGAAGGTCTCGGCGACCCCGAACGCCAAGAGGCCCGCGAGCAGCAGGTAGGTGACGGCCACGAGGGCCCGGGTGCGGCCGGGGATCGAGTGGTAGGCCTGGGACTCGGGCGAGTGACGCGCCTTCCACCGCCGCCAGGTCTCCATGCCGCCGAAGAGCAGCACGAGGATCATGATCGGGTTCGGGAAGGCGAAGGTCAGCGCGATCAGCGCGGCGAAGCCGACGATCCACATCCAGGGGGAGAGGGCCGCCATCGCGCGGCCGCCGTCGAGCGGGAGCACGGGCAGAAGGTTGATCAGGTTGATGAAGAACCCGATGTAGGCGAGCGCCTGCCAGAACTCGTTGTCCGTCGCCAGCCAGATGCCCAGCGGGATCAGGGTGGCGATCGAGCCGAGGATCGGGCCGGCGAGGCCCACGCGCGCCTCGGCGGCGGCGTCGTCTCCCATCGACTTGGCGGCGACCACCGCGCCCAGGAACGGGATGAACATGGGCGCCGACGCCTCGACGCCCTCACGCCGCAGCTGGATGACGTGGCCCAGCTCGTGGATCAGCAGCAGCAGGACGAAGCCCAGCGCGAACGTCCACGGCCAGATCAGCGCGTAGGCGCCGATCGAGACGAGCATCGTCGCCGACGTCGTGAAGATCTTCACCTTCGGGAGCAGGAGCAGGAGCGCCTTGCCCTTCGTGACCAGCAGTACCGCGGCGGCCGCGATCGGCCCGAGGAGGTTTTTCGCCCGAGCGCGCCAGGAAGACCCGCGCCCCGAGGAGGGGTGAATCGGCTCGTACTCGTGCTCGGGCGGCCCGTCAGGGGGCCAGGATGTGGCTCTCGAATCGCTCATGAGGGCTGGGAGGGATTGTCCAACGCTTCAGTAAATGTAGCGTTAGGGCCCGCCCGGCCCGAACGCTGGCGACGCGCTACTCGGCGAGCGCGAGATGCTCGCGCCACTCGGGGTCGAGGCCCCCGAGCGCGTCGAAGACGATGCCCTCCAGTTCCGCTTCGCCGTAGGCGTCGGAGTCGAAGGTGGCCGAGTCGAGCCCCGCGTCCCAGCCGACCGGGATCTCGGTCACCTTGCCGGCCTTCATCGCAAGCTCCTCGCCTTTCGGCCCAATGGAGTTGAGGATGATCATTCCCATGAGGGCGGGAACCCTACAAGCCGGCTCGCACCGTGAGCGACGGCTGCTTGATGGAGGCGAGGAGATTTGCACTCCTGTCCGCGAAACCTGTCCCGATGCGTACTACGAGCGTTCCCTCGGAGTCTGATCTCGGCGTCCGGTTCGGTCGATCCGAGGGGCACGTGCCCGGACGCCACACCCTCCTAAAGATGTCCCCCTCGGGTCGAGGGTCTTACCGTCGGGGTGAGCCCACTGTTGAAGCCGCGACCCGGATCGTGGGCTATCCGGCGCGACTACCCTCTACTGCTGTTTAGGCAGCGAGGGCGAACTCATGATCAGAGTTCGCACTTATGGTTTTCCGGGGATATTTTTACGAGGCCAACCCGGATCCTCGACTCGCAACATCGAGACGATCCAGCTTCACGTCGAATCTGAAACGCCCCCTTATGTGCCTCTGATTGTACTGGCGGGGCGAACCGCGGCCCCTTCGGCCCTCGACGGAGCGTGGGATGCGTTTCCTCCCAACGTGGCCAGTCGAGCGTCGAGTACGTGGGCCTCGTTGCGCTGGTCGCGCTGGCGGGGGCCGTGGCCGCGGCCGTCGGCGAGGTCCCAACGGCGGGGCTTCCACGGGCGCTCGCCGCCGCGATCCTCCCGGCTGGCCCGGGGGCCTCTGAGCCCGCGCCGAGAGCCGCGCCCGCTTCGGAGCGAAAGCTCGTGGAGCGGCTCATGGCGGGCGAGCTGGGCGCCTTTTTGCGCTACCGCGGATCTGCGGAACGGGACGAGCGGCTCGACTATTCCACCGACGAGTGCTCGGCGCCCGTCGTCGGCAGCTCGGGCCAAAGCTTCGACTTCACCGAAGCCTGCCTGCGCCACGACTTCGGCTACCGCAACTACGGCCGGCTGGGGCTGCTCGACGGCCTGCGCCGCTCCATAGACGAACGGTTTCTTACCGACATGCAGGCTCACTGCGCCACACGCGCGCACGACCAGGTGATCCGCTGCCTCGCCTGGGCGCGGGACTTCTACCGCGGCGTCCGGGCGTTCGGCTGGATCCCGGCTTCGCGCTACGAGTAGCGCGCCCGCCCGCTCACAGCCGCCCGGGCCGCGTCCTGAGCCCTGGCGGGCCCGTGGGCCGCGCCGGGCCTAGACGGGCGGCTCGGCGGCCGGGCCGGTCGCCGCGCACCCCCTGCGG